>CAZTVY010000178.1:0-6114 GCA_964617235.1 uncultured Rikenellaceae bacterium
TACCGTGTAATGATTATTTCTTACGCTTTTCTTATGGTAGTTAATCCTGTTTCATATTTAAAACTAAACACTAGGATATCGGGAATTTGTTATGTTGTGGCTTTTGTTATTTTTGTCCTGATTTTTAGGAAGTACCATAAGGAGTATAGTGAAATTGATTATACTTTACCTGTTGTGGAAATGCTTTCAAATGCTGCAAAAAGGTATAAATTCAGATGGAAAAGTATACTGATAACTTTGCCGTCACTAATATTGATTGATATCGGGGTGGTGCTTTCCAGTTTTTTTGATGCACCAGAGATTGCCTGGAATAGAGTTATTTATTTTCAGATATTCTATTTTGCTTTGATGGGGGTTAGTGGTTTTGTGGGGTATATGATTTGGCGGAAAAAACAAAAACCTCTTTACGAAGGAGCAATACAATTACTTAAAGAGTTAGAGGGGAATTAGAGTTAAAAAGAGGACATTGAGTAAAGGCAATGTCCTCTTTAGATTTATTTAATTCTGTTTGGATTTTGCTTAACAAAAGCTTCCCAACTCGATGCTTTACCTGTACCCCCCAGTGTGCTGCTTTGCTGGTAAAAGTGGCATACGGCAGCAGCAAGTCCGTCTGTTGCATCAAAGTAGTCTTGCGAAAACTCTTTCTCCTTTAAAATGGTTTTAAGCATCTCGGCCACCTGTTCTTTTGATGCGCTTCCAGCTCCAGTTATTGATTGTTTAATTTTACGCGGAGCGTATTCAAAAATTGGAATTGAGCGCGATAGGACTGCAGCCATTGCAACACCTTGAGCCCTGCCCAATTTTAGCATACTCTGAACATTTTTACCAAAGAAAGGTGCTTCAATGGCAACTTCATCGGGTAAGTACTGGTCAACCAGCATTTGAACCCGTTCGTAAATAGTTTTTAGCTTAAGGTAATGGTCGCCGTATTTTCCAAGTTCAATAACACCAAGCACAATTAACCGCATATTATTCTTACCTCTCCCGGCAATAATCCCATATCCTAGAATGTTTGTTCCAGGGTCAATCCCTAGTATTATTTTTTCTTTATTTTCGGTTAGATTACTTGTCGCCATTTTTCTTCTGACTTTACTACCAAGCACCAATTTCTGCTTTCAAGCCTTTTCCTACTATAGGGTTAAAATCTCCAATAACTCTTGACCTTGATGATTTAGGTAACGATACTCCAAGGTTTAATAAGGCGGCATTTAAACTCGCCTCGTTCACATCGCCAAAAGGCAACGTAATATCATCTGCTGCATTAACATTTACTGGAATTCCATCGAAAAAATCGCCTTCGTTATTGGCATTTCGCATTGTGAAGCAAATAGGAACAAAAGCCCAATCAATGCTGGGGTCATTAAACTTAAAAACATACATTCCGGCGGGTTTCCCGTGGGTTTTTTCTCCTACAAGGGTTACTCCAAGGAATGGTTTTAACCCATTTATGAGTAGTTCACTCGCCGAAGCAGAACTTTGGGTTGTAATAAAAGTAACCTTATTTAGTGGCAATGAGTAGTCGTTAGCGTTAAAAAGGATATAATCGTTTAAATTGGTGTTTTTATCGTTATGGTATGATTTTGTATAAATTTTTCCGAAAGCAACACTTCCTCCAATTAAATTTGCAAGGTAACTCGATACATCTACTTGCCCTCCTCCATTGTAACGTAAATCAACAATTAATTCTGTTACGCCTTTGCTTTTAAAATCAGCAAAAACAGTGTTTAACTCAGCCTCTGAGGTTGAAATAAAACTTTCCAGAACAAAATAACCTATTTTTTTTGTGTCAAAGGTATATACTGAATCCATGAGAACAGTGTTCATTGCTATTGCCGCTTTGGTGAAGGTGTACTCGTGTGTGGTTCCTGCTGGTGATTTAAAAACAAAGGTTTTGCTCACACCGGCCTCTCCTGGACCTATTAGCGATGAGTAATTCTCTGGGGTTGGAGTTTGCCCGTTGATACTGATTATTTGCCATCCTCTATTTATGCCTTGAATATAAAGGGGAGAGTTCTTAAAAACAAATGAAAGGAATAGTTCTCCATCGCTATTGAATCCTGAGCCAAACCCAAAACCAATGTATGCACCTTGGTTGTAGTAGGCTTCTAATTCAGTTCGGGTAGTAACGTAACTCCATTTGTCAGGTGGATTTACCCTGAGTGCATCCATCAACTCCACAGGAGAGGCAAATTCATCAGGGTTAACAGATGGCATTTGATTGTACCATAGGTAATAATCATTCATTAAATCGTAAAGTTCTTTATTGACATTAACGTCATAATCTTCTTCTTTCTCGCACGATAGCAGTGCTAGTGCAATTACTGGAGTCAGAAATAGTAATTTGAATTTGTTCATACCTAGTATTTTATATTCTTTTATTTTTACCTGCATATTGCTGAAATAAAATTGCACCAATTATAATAAATAGACCAACCAACGTGGTCCATATAACTTTTTCTTTTAAAACTAAACTTACAAACATTAACGCTACAAACGGAACAAGGTATGAGAAATTTCCAAGTTTAGCAGTATTGGTAGCGTATTTCATAGCTTTTAACCAAAGTACAAAAGTTATGCCCATTTCAAACGCCCCAATGTATATTGATGCCAATAATCCATTCAAAGGGAGTGAGTTAAATCCATCGAAGATAAGCATTGGTGCTAGGCAAAATATGGTAGCAAAGCCAAAACTTAGGAATAGTTTAACAACCTCGTCTCTATCCTTGTCTCTTACATTGATTATCCAGAACGATGCCCATACTATAGAACTGATTAATGCAAGTGTTACGCCAAGCGGATTGCTTACAGAGAAAACATCAATGCTTCCTTGCGATGAAATGAAAACAACACCAATAAAACTTAGAAAAAGCGCAGCAAAGTCGTACCAATGGAGCTTTTGCTTAAGAAAAACTGCGGCAAGCAGCACAAGGATTATTGGCCAAACATAGTTTAAGGGCTGTGCAACTTGTGCAGGCAATAAACTGTATGCCTTGAAGAGCACAAAGTAGTAAAGGAATGGATTTAGAAAGCCTTCCAAGACCGAGTTCGCCAGTTGCTTGGGAGTGGATGATATTAGTTCTTTCCCCTTATTCTGAATCAATAGGATAGTAAAAAGAATAACCGTTGCCGAAAGCGATGACCAAAACAAAAGTTGTACGTAGTTGAACGATTTCAAGCCTAGTTTGAAAGCTGTGGCCGAAGTCCCCCAAAAAAGGATTACGAGCGAAGCATATAGGTACGATTTCTTTTGACTTTCCAATTGTTCAGTATTTTATGTGTGCAAGATATAAAGAAAAAGGTGGTTTTGCTACCACCTTTTTTCTACTTTATTTCAACATTATGCCTTTTTATTGTATCAATAAAATCTCTGAAATAGGTATCGTTGTGTACAGTTACGCTTGTTTTTCGAGAATCATTCAATTGGATAGAAATTCTTATGTGTAATTTCTTCCTTGAAATAATAGAGATGCTTTTTAAATCCTTAATAGGAAATGCAATGTTGCTGGTTTTTCTTATTTCTATCAATTTTAAAACAGAAATTGTGAGAAGTATGATTATAATAATAGATAATAGTAAATCGTGAATTATCATTGATTTATCAGTGCTATATGATCCTTCAAAAATTCTAATAGCAGGCCCAAATGAAAAAAATATGATAATGAAAATACTATACCAAAATGCTTTGGCATCACGTTGAATAAAAATCTCATCATCATCGAATATTATGTTCCCCGTTACGAAACTACTTCCTCTAAGTAGTTTTTGAAACTTGTTACTTTCTTTCGATTCCATAAAACGATTCTATAAGAAACCTAACTCCAACATAGCCTCATCGCTCATTCTGCTTTTATCCCAGGGTGGGTCGAATGTTAGTTTTATAACTGCGCCAGTTACGCCTTCAATCTTTGAGACCTTCTCCTCAACCTCCTCCACCAGTTGGTCGGCCATTGGACAGTTGGGCGCAGTTAGCGTTAGCGTGATTGTTACCTTTCGGCTCTCATCTACGTCAATGTCGTAAATTAACCCCAAATCGTAAATGTTAACAGGGATTTCGGGGTCGTGTATGTTTTTTAATGTTTTAACAATGTCGGTTTGAATTGCTAGTTCGTCGCGTAGTTCCATATTGATGTGTTTTTCAGAAAAACAATCGAATTTAATTTAAGTTTAGGCATTGTTGCCTTTGGCTTGAAAAGCCAATGCATACATCCTCATTTGTTTAACCATCGCAACCAATCCATTGCTTCGGGTCGGCGATAGGTTTTCCTTCAACCCAATTTTATCGATGAAGTACAGGTCGGCATCGAGTATTTCCTGTGGAGTTCTATTTGTGAGAACCTTGATGAGCAGCGAAACAATACCCTTAGTGATTATGGCATCACTATCGGCGGTAAATTGGACTTTGCCATCAATTAAATCAGCATCGAGCCAAACCTTACTCTGGCAGCCCTTGATAAGGTACTGGTCGGTGCGTTTCTTTTCATCAATTGGAGGTAAATCCTTTCCCAACTCAATTAACTGCTGGTAACGGTCCATCCAATCGTCGAATAAACTAAAATCATCTACAATGCTATCCTGAACTTCGTTAAGTGTCATATCTCCTTATTTAATCGTTAAATTATCAGGGTTCTGCTTACAATCCCAAACAGTATGGACTATAATCATATCTGGGGTAATTTCGTAGAAGATGATAAATTCTTCTATAATCAAGCCTCTTACTGATTCTATTTCAGTTGTTTTTCCAATTTCAGGTTGTTTGTATAGCAGTCCAAGTTCCTTTTTTATTTTCTTGTAAAGTTTTTTTGAGTATACGTTGCTTTGATTTCTATTCGAGTAGAATTCAAGAATGCCGAAGAGTTTGACTGTGGCTCTTTTAGACCAAACTATTTTGCGCTTAACCATTTGTTAAACTCTTTGTCGAGTTCTTGCTGTTCAATAAATAACCCCAAATCGATATCCTTCTTTGATTCTTTAATTTCGAGTTTTTGCTCTTTGCTTAACTTGATAGTTTGCCCCTGAGTTTTAGAATCAAGAATTGTCTTAATAGCATTTAAGAATGATATGTCATCAATTTCTGCTATTCGGTGTATAAGTTGCTTCTTTAATTCTATTGTTGTCATTTTTGGGTGTGGTTACAATGTAAATATACGAAAAATGAACTATTGATGTTTCTTCATTGGAGTATAACTGAAACGATTACCCAAACATCTCCTTAACCTTGGCAACACCCTCAACCAGTCTATCTACCTCCTCGTAAGTGTTATAGAATGCTAACGATGCTCGAACTGTTCCGTCGATTTCAAAATGGTCGATAACAGGTTGAGTGCAATGGTTGCCCGTGCGAACCGCTATTCCCATCTTATCGAGTATCATTCCAGTATCGTAGGGGTGAATATCCTTTAAGATAAATGAGATTATGGAGGCCTTATCAGCTGCAGTACCAATAATTCTTAAGCCATCAATCTCAAGAAGTTTCTTTGTTGCATAGTTCAACAGTTCTGTTTCGTAAGCAGTAGCCTGCTCAATTCCAACAGATTTGTAGTAGTTAATTGCAGTTGCAAGTCCAGCAGCGCCAATGTAGTTGGCTGTTCCAGCCTCAAACTTGAATGGCAACTCGTTGAACGTGGTTTTAGCGAACGATACGGTTGCAATCATATCGCCACCGCCCTGCCATGGAACCATTTGGCTTAGCCATTTCTCCTTACCGTAAAGCACACCAATTCCTGTTGGACCGTAAATTTTATGACCAGAGAATGCATAGAAATCGGCATTGAGGTCTTGCACATCAATTATTCCGTGCTTTACGCCTTGTGCTCCATCAATAAGGACTTGAACATTATGCCTGTGGGCAATTTCGATTATCTGCTTTATTGGGTTAACTGTACCCAGTGTATTTGAAACGTGTGTTACTGAAAGTATTCTGGTTTTTGGAGTGATGAGCGACTCAAGCATATCAATTTTAAGTTCACCATTCTCATCGAAAGGCAGGACCTTAAGGTTTGCCCCTTTGCGCTCGCAGAGCAGTTGCCAAGGAACAATGTTTGAGTGATGCTCCATTTCGGTAACAATTACCTCATCGCCCGATTTTACGAATACCTCGCCAAACGAGAAGGCCAC
>CAZTVY010000179.1:0-6112 GCA_964617235.1 uncultured Rikenellaceae bacterium
TTACAAAAAGAATTCTATCATCATTATCCACCATCATAAACACCTCGTTAATGTTTTCGATGAGGGTTCTGTATTTTTTTTCACTCTCTCGTAGGTCTTTTTCAATTTGCTTTCTCTCTGTGATATCCATCATAGAGGCTATTGAGGCCCAAGCTTGTCCGTTCGAGTCAAAAACAGGAGCCCCGCTGACCAAAAAAATAAGTTTACGTCCGTCTTTCGACTTAAAAGTTAATTCGTAACTACCACCCAAATTGCTTATTCTTTCCTTGTTTGCACGCTCAAGGACATTATAATCTTCGGGGTCTTGCAATATCTTATAGCCAATTTTACCAACAATTTCATCAGGTGTATAACCTAGCACTTCTGTGAACTTCTTGTTCACATAATGAACTACATGGTTGTTATCGGCCATTATTACAACCTCGTTCATGCTCTCCATTAATGTACGGTACTTCTCTTCACTATCCTTAAGGGCTTTTGCCGCATTCTCTCTTTCAGAAATGTCAAGAGTTACACCTCTTAGTCCAATTGGAGTATTCCCAGAATATATTAAGCTTGAATATATCTCTATTGGGAATGTGCTACCGTCCTTTTTAAGAGCGGTATAGACTGTCCCAGTGTTAGTGTGGCTATTTAGGAACAATTCTTTAATTTTTCCTGAAGCACGCTCTCTATCTTCTGGCACCAAAATATCCTGAATTTTAATTCCCTTTTTTAAATCTTCTGGCTCAAAACCGAAAAGGTCGTACCCTTTTTTGTTGGTGTAGGTAAATGTACCATCAAGGCTTGCCTCCCATACAATTTGTGGTAACAGTTCGGATAGTTCTCTGAATTTTTTCTCGCTTTGTTCTACAGCTAATAGCGCATTTTTGCGCTCACTGATATCTCTAACTACTGCTAGAATTCTGCTGGTTCCGCCTAGTTGAGAATTCCTAAGAGATACTTCAACCCAAAATAGTTCTCCATTTTTTCTTTTTGCCTGCCACTCAAAAACTTGAGGCCCTTCCTTAAGTGCTTTGTTTATGTACTGTAAAGCTTTAGCCTCTGCGAATGCATTTAGATTTGATGAGAAAGATGATATAGATAATTTTAAAACCTCCTCCTTGGAACTATAGCCATACATTTGGAGCATTACTGAATTTACATCGACTATTTTGAAATCTTTTGCATCGTGAATAAAAATTGCCTCACTTGTAGAGTTGAAAATCTCCTGATAATTTTGAGCATTTTCCAATGCAATTTTATTTCTCTCCTCTATTTCAAAAAATGCAATTGATATGGCTTGTTCATACCTTTTTCTATCAAGAATATTTAAGGCTAAAAAAAGAATTATGGCTAATCCCAAAACCAAAATACCAATAGCAACATAAATAAGTTGTCTGGAACGATAAGTAGCATCCCAAATAGGAATTTCTATCATCATTGTCCAAAAGTGTGAACTGTTGCCTATCTTAATTGGATAGAAAAACCTAAAAACTTTTTGCCCGGTAAATTCCGAAATAGTTTCAATACTGTATTCTTGTCCGCCTTTTATTGCATTAACAACAGCGCTATCTTTCTTATTAATTAATTCAAAGAAATTTTTAGATATATAATTAGAATCGATATGAGAAACTATTATTCCTTGGTTTGAAATTAAAGTAAGATAGCCTGTCTCATACAGCCGTTCTTTATTTAGGTTGCGTTGTAGTGAATCTAAATTAATATCAACTGCAAATACTCCTTGGAAAACGGAGTCTTTAAAAATTGGAATCACCACAGAAGATTCATAGTAAACATAGGGGAATCCTTGGTACTGATAAAAATAGGGTTCAATAATAAGTTCTGACTTAGTTGTTTTGGGTGTAACGTAATAGTCCTCAAGATAATCGGCAGGATGGGTTTCTTCTAAAAGAATGGTATCCTTATATCTAAAAAAGGTTACCGATAAATTTCCTAGCGAATCGTATAATTCATTATCTGTATAATAGCTGTCTTTCCCATCAAAGGCGTTGTGCTCCCACATTGTCCATACACCCAAAAAGTTAGAGTTACGCATCACAGCAGCTTTAAGCATATTTACGATTTCTTGTCGGTCTGCGCCTAATTTCTGATAAATCAATGCTCTTTGGGCCATTGAACGAGCAATCATTAAACTCGAAGTAAAGTATGCCTCGGTTTCTCCCGCTACTTTTCTAGATATTTCTTTCGCAATTTGTTTTGAATCAGCGTATGAGAATTTACGTTGATTTATCCCAAGATAAAAGAAGAGGAACAAGAATACCGTGGCAGCCAGTAAGGCTGCAAAAAAAGCAGTAGTGGAACTTGTATAATGCCTTAACTTTTCCAATAAATATTGTTAGAGAATTACATACAACATAGACTAATAAACAAATATATCGAAATAGATATTAAAAATGCTTAATCTAAATCTGTTTTTGATTAAATCAAGATTTAAAAGGACGATTAAATGTAAATTTTATATTAGTTTATTTTCTGTCTTAACCAAGAGAAGTTCAAGCAACTTGGTTGTTGCTAGGGCGTCGCCAGCAGCGCGGTGCCGGTTGTTAATTTCTATCCCTAGGTTTTGGCAAAGATTCCCTAAACTATATGACCCCATTCCAGGAATAATTTTTCGACTCATCCGAACTGTACACATTGTTTGGCGTTGATAGTTGTAGCCTAAACGTTTAAATTCCTCCTGAATAAACCTGTAGTCGAAGGGGGCGTTGTGGGCAACAAACAGACGCCCTTCGGTCATCAGCACAATTTTCTTTGCAACCTCGTAAAACTTTGGTGCGCTGGCCACCATCTCGTTGTTTATACCTGTTAATCGGGTAATAAAAGGGGGAATATAAGTCTCGGGGTTTATCAGGGTAGAGAACTCGTCAACAATTTTTTCGCCATCGTGAATGTAAATGGCAATTTCGGTAATTTTATCAACCTGCGCTCTGCCTCCCGATGTTTCAATATCAACAACTGCGTACATTTTCTTATATTTAGGCAAAGGTAAAATACAATTGTATGGCTAGGGCTGCAATGATAATTAGCGTGAAGAGCACTTCAGCCCAAAAACCTTTTCGGGCATTGGCAAAATAGTTGGTTAGCTGAAAGCTTAATGGTATTGCAAGGATATAAGCCATTTCATAAGAAGCCGTAGGGATTAGTGCAAAGCTTGCTGCTCCAATAAAAAGTATCCAAAAGAATAGAGTGTGATATTTCCGAACACTTATCTTCTGATTGGCCATACTTGGAATTAAGTAAAATAACGCAACAATTGTTGGCAGTCCAATGGCCGAAGTGAAGATGATGGGAATTAACTCATCTATAGACGATTCTGTACCGGTTATCAGGTTACTTTTAACCAGTTCGAATGTTTTCGAAATATCAATATTTAACCAGTAATACGTTACCATTAAGAAACCCCACGGAAGTGCAATTCCAAGTACAGCAACAAACCACTCGCGAAGCGAAAATGCCCTAAGCAACAGAAGACCCATAAAAATGATTAGGTAGAATGGTATTGCCGGAGCATAAAAAAGCGATGCAATTCCAAGCGAAATTCCTGCCCGGAAAAGGTTATCGAGCGGATTTCCTTTCTGGTAAATGGCAAAAATATGGTCGAGTGCCAATAGAATAAAAAAGGTCGCAAAAATTGCAGGATTAATCCGCTGTATTGGAATAAACGCAGTTGAAATTAAGAGATAAAATAGGGCTGGCAGATAAGTGCGTTGTTTTATTATTATGAACTTGCTGTTAAGATGTAATAGGTAAAACGCAATGGCCATTACAATCGAAAATGTAATGATGTTAGATAGAATAATGCTGTGATTGATATACTTTACCAGAATAGCATATAATGGCATATTTATAGTATCGAAAATAAATGGGTATGATAGCCCATTCATAAACGTTTTAAGCCATATAGCAGCGGAAATAATTACGACTAAAATAACTACCGATAGTTGCGATTTCTTAAAAAAGGATAGAAGCATATCTTATTAAATTAGCTGTATTTTTCCAAATCTTTACCAATATCGGTTCTAAAGTATTTTCCCTCAAAACTTATTGAGTTTGATGCAAAGAACGATATTTCTAATGCTTGTTTCATTGTTTTTCCCAACGCAGTACAAGCAAAAACTCGTCCACCTGATGTAACCAGTTTTCCATCTTGCATTGCAGTTCCAGCATGGAAAACCATTAAGTTTTCCTTCGAAGGAATTCCCTCAACAGCCTTTCCCTTTTCATAGTTCTCAGGATAACCACCCGATACTAAAATTACGGTTGTTGCAGTTTTTTCTGATATTTTGATGTTGGCCTTGGATAATTCACCCTTTGCGCATAGTAGGAATAGTTCAAGCAAATCACTTTCAATGCGCGGCATCACAACTTCAGTTTCAGGGTCGCCCATTCTTACGTTATACTCAATTACGTAAGGCTCTCCATCAACATTCATTAAACCAATAAATACAAATCCTTTGTATGGGATGTTATCCTTTTTAAGGCCCTCAACGGTTGGCTTAATAATGCGTTCTTCGACCTTCTGCATAAAGTCCTTACCTGCAAAAGGGACAGGCGAAACGGCACCCATACCGCCAGTGTTTGGGCCAGTATCGCCAACGCCAATACGCTTATAGTCCTTGGCTTCGGGCAACACTACGTAGGAATTCCCGTCGGTAAGGACAAAAACGGAAAGTTCAATTCCGCTAAGGAACTCCTCAATAACCACTTTGCGGCTGGCATCGCCAAATTTGCCTGCAAAAAATTCATCGAGTGTCTGGCAGGCCTCATCGTAAGAACTTGATATAACAACCCCCTTGCCAGCGGCAAGTCCGTCGGCTTTGAGTACGTATGGAGGAGTCATTGTTTTAAGGAACTCCTTGGATGCCTTTACCTCCGATGTGCCAAATGTTTGGTATCGTGCTGTAGGAATTGAATGGCGTATCATAAATGCTTTAGCAAAATCTTTACTGCCTTCAAGCATCGCACCCTTTGCCTGTGGCCCAATAACTGGAATGTGTTTAACTCTAGTATCGGACAAAAAGGAGTCGTGTAAACCCTTAACCAAAGGCTCTTCGGGTCCAACTATAACCAAATCGATGTTTTTAGCGATTACCGTTTGCTTTACCTGTTCAAAGTCTAGCGGATTTAGAGCTATATTTTCACCTACTTGAGCAGTACCAGGGTTTCCTGGTGCAATGTAGAGTTTATTAAGACTATCGCTTTTGCTCAATTTCCATGCAATGGCGTGCTCACGTCCGCCTGAGCCTATAAGAAGAACATTTACTTTGGTCATAGCTGAAATTCTTTACGTGCAAAGTTAGCAATCGTTTTTGAGGGGGCAAATCTACCTACTGCTTTAATCAACAGATATTCCCTTTTCCTTGAGTATTCTGTAATTCGACCGAATTCTTATTAGCCAAAAAATTCTTTCCTCTTGGTAAAATTCTGTTGTATTGGGGATTTTCCTTCGGAGCGAGTTGTAAAAGTATAGCATTATCGATAACGATTTGTTTCCATTATTATCCTTTGTGAGGTAGTACAACGGGAATAGACTCTTCTCGACTTTTCCATCCACATTGGAGTTTGCATAAAGTAGATGTAGCACTCTGAACGAGTTATCGCCATTGCTATACCTATCCCAGGTCACAACCTTCCAGAGAATGCTGCTCGATTTTCTTTCCCCTTGAACATTTCTATTTACGTAGAGCTCCCATAAAAATCGATTTGTAATTTGCTGTTCGCTTTTACTCCAGTAATAGAATGGCTGAATTGTAAAATAGCTGAATTCGGGGCTTCTTTTGCTCCAAACAAGTGGTGCAAATCGGAAATACTTATAATCATTACCTTTTTCGCTTTTAATAATAGGCCAAACTATACTCAAACTTCTATTATCGCCAATCTTACTCCTCCTTAATAGAAAAAATAGAATGTCGAACTTTTTATTACTGTTTATATCGGAGTAGGTGTTAAAAATTGGGAATAGAATATTCCTATTCATAGAGTTATTTGAGAAATTCCAAAATATTGGCGTTACCATTAAGTGTTTCAGCCCATTTCTAGATACTCCTTTCGAGTAAAGCGGTACAATGGTTAACGACTTGGATTTTGCACTGCTGAAGTTCCATACAAT
>CAZTVY010000180.1:0-6046 GCA_964617235.1 uncultured Rikenellaceae bacterium
ACCAAAGATTCGACTTTGCTTTTCCTAAAGTTTGCTCAAATTTCGAAATCAAGGTGTATGTTGATTCATAGAGCGCATCCATCTGCGAATGCTCTTTATTTGGAGCAAAACGAGCAAATTCGCACACATCGATTATTCTTATAAATTCCTCAATATCAATGTTATCAACTCCGCGTTTAGACAATTCCTCCTTAACCCTATCGGAATTAAGGTTTGCAATAGGAATACTGAGTTTATCGGCTGTATATCCCCAAAGTGCCCTATGAATTTCCTCGTAGAATTTTTCGGCATTATCCTGATTTAACATAATACTTGCCTCTTTAAGGCGTTTTTGAGCGGTCTTGTTTGCCTTACGTGTGCGCACAATGCTCAAATCGGTCATTTGCTCACGATGCTTGCTGTACAAGTACCAGAATGCCAAGAAAGCAATAATAAGAATGATATAGATAAAAATATAGATTCCCGATGTTACCACAAACGAATTGATAGGACGCAGCTTTGAATGGCTTGTTTTGATAAACCGAATATCCTTGCCAATAAACTTAACATCCTCCTTGCTGTAACCGGTAATCATAACACCCGATGCAGCAGAGGAATCGGCCAAAACTTCAATAGGCATTGCCTTTGAACGTAATGTAACGTACGATTCCTTATTCAAATCGAAATAGGTGAATTCTACAGGTGGTATTTCAAAATTACCCGCTGAGCGAGGAATTGCAATATACTCGATAGTTTTTGTACCAGAAGCATTATTTGCAGTGGTATTAATGTTATCGCTCTCCTTAGGGTCGAAAAGTTCAAAACCTGCGGGGAACTCTACCTTTGGAGCGCCGGCCAACTTTAAGTTTCCGTTACCAGTTATTTTCAACTTAACTGTTACAGCCTCGTTGGTTTTAAGTCTTGTTTTATCTGTTGTGGCTTCTATTTTATACGCACCAACAGCACCAACAAACGATTCTGGGGCATTATCTGGCAGTTGTCTGATGTTTACGCTGATAGGTTTACTAACCAAACGTTTTCGGTAGTTCTCAACTCCGCCAAAAAACTCATCGAATATTGACTGCGAACGTGTTGAACGACCTTGGTATACAACAACTAACTCAAATGGATTAATCTCTAGTTTACTTGATTTTTGAGGGAAAAGCAAATACTTACGGATAGTTCCAACGTTATAAATCTTACCATTTACATTTACCCTTTCAAAAGAGATATTTTGCTCTGTAGCAATCTCTTGACTCCAGAAACCATCGAATGTTGGGAATTTCGCCTCCTCAAATCCAGCTATTCCAACACGGGTATATATTTTGATAGTAGCTTCGATAGGTTCGCCCACATAGGCCGATTTCTTGTTTGTTTCTATTGTAACAAAAAGTTCATCGTTTGGTAAATCTGCACCGCTAGCCTGTTGTTTGGTAGATTGTTGATTATTTTGACGTGCATTCGCTGATGCCTTTACAACCTCAATTGACAATGCGTTGGACTTAATTTTATTGCCATTTACTGTGGCTTCAGCAGCATCTATGCTAAATTTTCCCTCCTTGGTTGCTTCTAATATGTATGTATAGGTGTACGATTGGGTTTGAGTAACCTTACCGTTAATCATCTCAATGCTTGTGCTGCTCGATGTGCTTGGCCCAGCAATCACATCAAAATCAGCAATAGTAGGTGGATTGAATGATGTGGGTCGTGCTGTTAGTGTATAGGTTAACCTAAACTGCTCTCCAAGCTCCACCACATTGGGAGCATAGGCTTCGATGGTTACATTCTGGGCTAACGTAACACTCGAAATAAATACAAGAGCAATAATTAGTAGTTTCCGTATCATATATTAAGTAGATTACTTACCAATTCTTAATTACGCGCACTTTAGCCGCTTTGGCTTTTTCCTGTTTCATTTTTTCCTGAATATCCTTCTCGTTATTCTGTATTGCTTGCAGCATACGTTCTGCATCCTGCTTTGATATTTTGGGTTGCTGTTCCTGCTTCTGTTGGTCTTTATTTTTATCCTGTTGATCCTTACTTTGATCTTTGTTCTGATCTTTTTTATCGTCTTTATTCTGGTCTTTGTTATCCTTGTTGTCTTTATTGTCCTTGTTGTCTTTATTATCTTTATTATCCTTGTTTTGTTGCTGCTGTTGTTGTTTAAGCATTCGTTGAGCCTCCGACAGATTGTACTTTGTTTCAGAATCGTTCGGATTAAGTTTTAGTGCATTCTTATAGGCATCAATACTTTCCTGAAATTTCTGCTGCATAAACAATGCGTTACCTTTATTATGATAAATCATTGCTTTTTGAGTATTGGATAGGCCAGTTTGATTGATCTCATCCATTGTTTTTAACGCATCGTCGTATTTTTCCTGTTTGAACTGCGCATCGGCAAGGTTAAACTTTCCCTTGAAAGAGTGAATATTAGTTTCCAATGCCTTACGATACTGCACCTCCGATTCAACAAAATCTTTATCCTCAAAAGCGTTATTTCCTTTACGGATTGCTTTACGCTCGTTTTGGGCATAAGCCGATATTGCTATCAACAATAAAATGGAACTAACTAATGCAAATCTTTTCATAATTCACCTCCACTTTTATTGCCAAACAGATTTAGACCTGAAATCCATTGATTTTTACGTTCAAGAATTATGAACTCAACAATTAAAATAAATAATGCTATTGCAAGTAGATATTGGAATTGCTCGTTATACTCAGTGTAAACTTTATCCTTGATTTCGGAACGTTGCATTTTGTTGATATTCTCGAATAAAGGTAGAAGTCCTAACTGTGTATTGGTTGCACGCACATACTTTCCATTGCCAATAACGGCAATCTTTGATAGTGTTTCCTCGTCGAGTTTTGTTACAACCACATTACCATTCTCATCCTTAAGGTAGTTCTGATTTCCACCTATAGGAATTGGGGCACCATCGGGCGATCCTATTCCTATTGTATGTATAACAATTCCATTTTCAGCAGCAACTTTTGCCGATTCTACCGGATCATCCTCGTGATTCTCGCCATCAGAAATTACAACAATTACCTTACTAGCCTTAGATTCTGGGTTGAATGAGCTTGCTGCAAGCTCAATTGCGCTACCAATTGCTGTTCCTTGCTTGGGAACCATCCCTGGATTAATTGATGATAGGAACATCTTTGCCGATGCATAATCGCTAGTAATTGGCAATTGAACGTAGGCATCGCCAGAGAATACAATTAATCCAATATGATCGTTGGTAAGTTTATCAACTAACTGTGAAATTGATTGTTTTGCTCGTTCAATTCTATTGGGTTGAATATCCTCGGCCAGCATACTGTTGGAAACGTCCAGGGCAATTATCAATTCTATACCTTTACGCTTAACCTCGGTGAGCTTTGCACCGAATTGCGGCCCAGCCAATGCTAGAACAACAAACAGGTATGCATTTAGCAGAAATGTCATTTTAACCCAACCACGGACAAACGACATGCCCGGTATAAGGCCGAGTACGGTATCGAATTTACCGAATAACTTGATATTGGCTTTCTGAATACGAACGGTATACCAGTAAAGCGCAATCAATACGGGAATGACTAGAAGTAAGTATAAGTACTCAGGATTCGAAAATCTAAACATACGCTATTTCTATTTTCTAATCAATTTCAACTATTGTAAACTCCGCAATAATGTTCGGCGAAGTATAATTTCGGCCATTAACAGTATAAACGCCACAAGCACATAAGGCCTATAACGCTCCTCCCTACGGCTATACTCTGTAACCTCAATTTTGGATTTCTCCAAAGTATCAATTTTGGCGTAAACCTCCTCCAATGCTTTATTATTGACTGCACGGAAGAATTCGCCACCTGTCATTTGCGCTATTTTGGTGAGTAAATCCTCGTCAATCTCAACCTTCATATCCTGAAATTGAGTACCAAATGGTGTTTGAACGGGATATGGTGCTGTACCGTAGGTTCCCACTCCAATTGTGTAAACTCGAATTCCAAAACTTTTAGCAATTTCAGCGGCTGTAAGCGGTGCAATCTCTCCTCGGTTATTTACACCATCAGTTAACAGAATGATTACCTTACTTTTAGCCTCGCTCTCCTTTAATCGGGAGATTGCCGTAGCTAAACCCGAGCCAATTGCTGTACCATCCTCAAGTACGCCAAGTTTAATATCCTTGAACATATTGATTAGGGTAACATGGTCGGTTGTGAGTGGACAAAGCGTAAAACTCTCGCCAGCAAAAATTACCAATCCAAGCCTATCGGTTCGTCGACCGCTAATAAACTTAATTCCAAGGTCTTTTGCAGCCTCAAGCCTATCGGGCTTGAAATCGCGCGCAAGCATACTTCCCGATACGTCCAATGATAGAACAATATCAATCCCTTCCGATGAAACGTTCTTCTGAATATTGGTTGATTGTGGCCGCGCTAATGCAACAATTACCAGTATTACCGCAACTACCCTAAATACAAAAGGTAAATGACGAAGTAAAACTCTTATAGAAGGTTTTGTATTGCTAAAACCACCTAGTGTTGATATACGAAGACTTGCTTTAGTATCCTTTTGCCTAAAAATGTACCACGCAACCATCAATGGTACCAATAAAAGCAAGTACAGTAACTTTGGATTTGCAAAAACTAGTCCCGACATCTTAATTCAACTTTTTTGGTTCATCAATAGTTTCCTGCACTGGAGCGTTATCCTCATCGGTTGGTTCAACCTTGACTTCCTCCTCAAGTTTTGTTTTGTTTACAAAATCGATAGCAAAGTTTAGGTTAATCTCGTTCTCGGCAACCAACGGAGTGTGCTTTGCAAACTTCACCAAATCGGCTACAAAAAGGAGTTCTTGCAACTTGTCCTTTAAACCATTAAAGGCATAATCAACCTTATTTATCTCGCTTAATATTTCAGAGGTAGTTTGCTCAGGAGCATTTATTCCAAAGCGTCCCTCAAGGTAAATCCTTAAAGTATCAACCAAGCGGGTATAGTAATACTTATGGTTCTCAGTATTCCACAGTTTATCCTCTCGAATTCTATTTAACTCACGCAGAGCAACAAGATGAGGTGGTTCTGCAGGTTTAAACAGATTTAGGAATGGCTGATTCTTTTTCCTGCTCTCCAAGTACATTATTAGGAATCCAACCAATGCAACAATGGCAATAACAAGCCCAGCCCAAGGTACAACTTCCGAAACGGTTATTGGCTCTCGGATTGGAGGTTTGATATCGAAAATATTGCCAGGTTTTGCGGTCCTTTGCAATGGTTTAACAAAAAACGACTGTTGCTCTGCAAAAAGGCTATCGGTTCTACCATTTAGACTTGCCACAACTGGTAAATCAGGAAAAACGTGCTGTCCGCTATCGAAAGCTGTAATCAGGTATTGTAAAGTGATAGTAACATCGTTGCCTGTTACAACAGAATCGATTTTGGGTTTGCCAACCAATTCAACTCCATTTCCTAGAGAATCTGAAACCTGTGGAAGTTGAAATTTCACACCTTTACGACCATTAACCACCAGTGTGTAGTAAATTTGATCGCCAACAAGGATTGTGTCCTTGTCTATTTTCGATTTAATGGACGCGATATAGTCGGACTGCGAGAATACGTTGGTAAAAGTTCCCGCAAGTAAAAATGCTAATGCTATTCTAAGTCTTTTACCCATCATGCTCTACGTTTAAATAGCAGAATTAATGGTTTAACATAATCCTCGTCGGTGCGTATGGATGTCCAATCAACCTTGGATTTGGTAAATGTGGTTTTTAGGTTACTGGTTGTCTCAACCCACCATTTACTGTAGTTACGACGAACCAACGAGTCCGAAGTATCAATCCATGTATCCTTGCCTGTTTCGGCATCGCGGAATTTCACAAGTCCCACCGAAGGAAGTTCAGTTTCACGTTTATCGAAAATTCTAATTCCAACCACATCGTGCTTATTGTTGGCAATGCTAAGCGCATCGGCAAAACGGGGTTGAGAATTGGTATCAACATCAACAAAATCACTTAAAATAAAAGCGGTACAACGCTTTTTAATAGCATTGGTGAGGTATTTAAGCGCTTCGGCAATATT
>CAZTVY010000181.1:0-6038 GCA_964617235.1 uncultured Rikenellaceae bacterium
TGCTATACAATGCGCCTGAGTGCAAATCGACATAATTTGGGAATTCTGTATTGTTCTGCATTCCAATCTTAAGCGAAGGATAATGGTTGATATCCCCATAAGCAGAACCTTCGCCTAAAAGAATTGTACGAGAGATAATTGCTGAATCCCGATTTGCATTCATCACGAAGAATTCCCAAAGTTCTACCTCTGCTGAAGATTTATAAAACGTAAAATCCTCACTAAATCCTCCATCTCCATTTATGTAAATGCCAAGATCTATTTCCTTTATTTTTTCCCCATTAACAATCCTTGAGATTCTCAAATTGGTTAGAGGGGCACTTCCTGTTGTGGCAGCAATACCAAAAGTTATTTTCCCTCCTACTGGAATCTTGGAATCATTTTGCACATAATTATCGCCATTTTTAAGCGCTATTAATGGCACTAGTTCCTTATCATCATCTTTTTTACAGCTTGTAAATAAACAGATTGACAAACAAAGTGTAATAGTAAATCTTACCATATTCAGTGAAAAAAACTGCATTCCAGATCAAATGAATCAATCTAGAATGCAGTCGATTAATTTTAATTACTCCAAAGTTGGTTTGTAAGTCTTAATTTCAAATTTAATCCAACCGTCTACACTTTCAGGCTCACTAACCTCGAGAACTTTAAATATTCCAAATGTTCCGTCCTGCGTTTTAAAAGCATAAATATCATCAACAGCAAGAAGTTTTGCTTTTTTGTTACCAGAACCTAAGTCAACAAAATATGTTTCAATTATTTGATCACCATTCTTAATTAGGTCAAACTCCTCAACAGTCAAACCATCCACTGGTGGACAAAATAAAGTAAGATTAAGTGTAGTATAGTTTTCAACGCTAGTATCACCTGTGTAAATACCTGTGATATTTGCACCGGGAGAAGATAATGTCATATCGTTTACCCGTGTTTCTGTATGTTCATAGAAACAAAGCAAATCTATTTTTGCTTGATTGTTAAAAGCATCGGCTTGGGTATAAACTTTTTTATCAGAAAGTGAATAGAATGCACCAAGGGTTGTATTGGATTGTGCACCAAGTTTTACAATCCATTTTGATGATTCACTATCATCCTTCTCGCAAGATGCAAAAGTAAACATAGCCACTAAGGCCAATAGCATTAATTTTGAAAAATTGGTTTTCATAGTTTATGGTTTTAGTTTAATGTTATGCAAAATATTTCATATCGGTGACAAATGTAAATAAATACCATTAACTAATATCAACTTTAAACAATGTTATTTAGCAGAGATATGTTACCACAAAATTTCAGAATACTTTGAATTACTTGATTCAATGATTTATCTTAGCACCATAATACGCTTATATGCTCACCAAGAATACCATAAAAAAAATTACTTCGCTCCAAACTAAGAAATTCAGGAAAGAGTATGGACTATTTATAGCCGAAGGCGCAAGGCTTGTTGACGAACTTCTTAATTCGAATCTCATAATTAAAGAACTTTACTTCACCTCTCAGTGGAAGGGCAATAACGTTGCTAAAAGCATACACTGCGAAATGGTTTCAACCGAAGAGATGAAAAAGATAAGCGCCCTTAGCACACCTTCCCAAGTTTTTGCAGTACTAGAAATTCCTGAATATAGCATAAATGATATAGATTTCCCCAATGAGTTGGTTTTAGCCCTCGATACTATTCAAGACCCTGGAAATCTTGGGACAATTGTTCGCTTAGCCGATTGGTTCGGAATAAACAGCATCATCTGTAGTCACGAAACGGTCGATATTTTCTCACCCAAAGTTGTTCAGTCCACAATGGGAGCTATTACTAGAGTTAAAGTAGTTTACTGCGATTTGAAAAAGGAATTAACCAGAATAAAAAGCAAAGTTCCAATTTATGGAACCTTTATGGAGGGTAGCAATATTTATGAAACGGAACTAAACCCTAAAGGAGTTGTTGTTATGGGCAATGAGGGTAATGGTATTAGCACTGATATTGAGAAACTTGTTTCGCAAAAAATTCATATTCCCAGTTTTGCAAACGATAGGACAAACGTGGAGTCGCTCAACGTAGCAATGGCAACTGCAATTGTTTGCTCGGAGTTTAGAAGACGATGATTATTATAAAAAAAGGATTGCCAAATGGCAATCCTTTTTTACAAAGTATTATTTAAAACTATATGAGTATCCTTATTCATAACTAAACTTACCATAGGAAGTATTATCAACCGCAGCAACCATCAATCTGTCAAAAAGATTTTCTCCAAAATATCTTCGATTTGTCTTATAGCAAAACTCATCAAGGTAGTTTTGCAGGTAGATATCCTTGATATTATGGTGTATCCCCAGCAAATTACGCTTGGTATTTGCAATCATGGTATGTACCCATGGAAGAATCTTTGATGCCTCCTGCGGAGGAACAACTTGGCTTTCATGCTTACTTACAATCTCATTCAGTTTCCGAAAACCCCTCCATCCATCCGTTTTCACAGTTGCCTGAGGTAAAAGTTTCTCCTTAGCACTCTTGTTCATAGTGCTGGCGGATGAATCTGGTATTACAACCATTCTGACATACCGAAACGCTGATGATTTTTTGTGCTTTTTAGGTCTTCCACGCTTGGGGTCTACCTTTGACATGACCAGCACCTTGCTTTGTGTTTGGCTACCCCTTCCTCGCTTTTGTTCTTCATCTTCAGAGCTGCCGCCATGTGTTTTGTAGAAGGCATCATCGAGCTCTATGACTCCATCAAGCATGTAGCGGCTATCCCTCTGCCCCATAACCGCCCTAAGCTTGTGAAGCATTGCCCATATTGGCTCATAGCGTTTATGCCCCAGCTGTCGCTGCAACTCAAGTGCCGAAATCCCTTTCTTGGTCATGGTCAATAAATAAATAGCGTAAACCCAGTACTGGTAGGGGAGTTTTGACGATTCCATAACAGTACCGCTCCGAAGGGTTGTCCTTGTCCCGCACTTCTTACAGTCAAAAGCGTCAACCCCTGTATTCCAGTAATGCTCAACTCCACCACACTTACGGCAAACAATGCCTTCCTTTTCTCTATAGCGTTTTACAAGAGCCTTGCAACTCTCTTCGGTAGGATAATGTCTCGCAAAGTCTATAACGTTCATTTCTGTTTGGTTTAATGCCTAAAGATAGTAAAATTAGTTATTATTACGGATACTCAATTAAAACTAAATTTTACCGGCCTCCTTTAGCGCTTTTTCGAGTTGATTAACAAGGTCGTCCATACGTTTAACTACAGCCATAAATGGCTCTTTTGTAGATAAATCAACTCCCGCATTCTTTAACAAAGCAACAGGGTAATTGCTTCCACCCGATTTCAAAAGAGTCAAATAACGCTCCTGTGCTTTTGCTGCATCCTGCTTAGTTTGCGCTTGTGCTATTTGGGTGAACAAACTCTGCGATGCAGAGAACGATACCGCATAGTTATAAACATAGTAGTTATGGGTAAAGAAGTGAGTTACCCTCGGCCATGCATACTTAAAGTTATCGGAACGTTCAAATATATTGCCATTGTACTTCACGTCAATATCATAGTATGTTTTTGCAATAATCTCTGAATTTATTGGGGCATCCTTTTCAATCAATGTATATATAGCATACTCAAACTCTGCAAATTGCGATTGACGATAGAATGTTCCAGAAATATTATCGATAGCCTGAACTAACAAAGCGATTTTCTCATCGGGAGTTTTGGCATTTTTAATCATATGGTCTAATAGCATATTCTCGTTGAATGTTGATGCAACCTCAGCAACCATTGATGTATAATCGGAATACGTGTAGGGCTGATATTTGCTACTCAACATGCTATGAATAGAGTGTCCTAATTCATGAGCAAGCGTAAATACGTTATCGCGCGACTCGTTCCAATTCATCAAAATAAAAGGATGTACACCATAAATACCCCAACTATAAGCACCTGTTTGCTTTCCGGGTTTCTCATACACGTCAATCCAACCTCCGGATAAAGCAGTACCTAGCAAACCATTGTACTCCTCGCCCATTGGTTTTAGGCAATTCTTAACAACATCAACAGCCTCTTCCCATTTATAGGACTTAACATCGCTCGATAGTTCAAACGACTCATCGGAGTAATAATATTTATCCAAACCTAACGCCTTCTTGCGTAACTCGCGGTACTTTAATAATGGTGCGGTATTGTTTGATGCCACATCAATAAGATTAAAGTAAACATCCTTTGGAATCTTATTGGGTTCTAAGAACGATTCAAGTGTTGATTTATATCCCTGAAGTTGTGCACTTGCCCAAAGATTTTGAGCAACTCCCATCCATATATCGGCATAGGTGTTTTTATTTTTAGCATAAACATCCTCGCGCGCAAAGGCAGTAATCTTTCTATCGTTTTGGTTGGGATTTGTAGTAAATACCTTAGTTGCCGCAGCAGGACTTGTCACAATCTCCTCGCCAGTAGATAGAGTTACTTTATGGTACTCCATATCGGCCTTGGATAGTGAACTATAGGTACGCAACGATGCACCTAACGCTTTACTGAAATAGGTTAGTGTTTTCTGTGTTTGCTCATCGAGTATGCGGTCTAGTTGACTGTAGAAACTCTCAAAGTCGTGTGCATATATGGCAATTTCCTTATTCTCTTTCATCCAACCCTCAACCTTTTCGCGTGGAATTGTTTTAAGTTCTGGGCCAATCCAGGCAGTATTTCGACCCAGCTCTGCTCCTACAGTTTGGAGTTCAAGCAGTTTTGTAGAATAAATTGGATTTTTGCCATCAATATCCTTACTTAACGAAGCGTAAACATAAAGTTTGCTGAAAGCTTGAGAGATTTTCTCTGAGAATTTTTTATAATCCAACATCACCTGTGCGCTCTCACCCAAACGACCTTTAAATGAATCGTACTTTGTAATTTGTGATTTTATCCAGTCCAAATCCGCAGTCCAAGCCTCCCAGTTTGGGTAAACATCGGTTAAACGCCAGTTGTACTTATAAAAATCATCCTTCGTCTCAGTACTAGCCTTAGGCTGGGCAAATAAGCCAATACCAAATAGCATAAATGCAATAGTTAATAGTTTTTTCATATAGATAAGATTTTATTTAGGTTTTACTATACGCCTTTGATTTACATTCAATGTAATAGTTTATTGTTTAAAGTTTAACAATACAGCTAAAGAGTATTAATTTACCCTTTCTCGCCTTTCTTCAAATAATCCTCCAATATTGATAGTATCTCGGGCATATTTTCCCGTCCAAAACCAATACGGGTATGTGAGTTCCCATACTCAAAAAGTTCCGATGGCAAAATCATAATTCCTGTATCCTTTACAAGCCGCTCAGCAAAATCCATCGTGCTTTCTTTAATATTCAGTTTGATAAATGCGGTTGAACCAGAAACCGGCTTTGGAAAATTGAATAGTTCAGCATTACGGTTATGAAACTGCTCAAAAATAGAGATATTGGCTTTTATCTTTGCTAAATTGGGCTCAACAAAACTCTCCATATGGTTCAATGCAATTGTTCCCAACACCTCGCTTGGCGCACTGCTACATATAGAAAGATAATCCTTAAACGATTCCACTTTCCTCAGAAGTTGTTTATTCTTTGACGTTAACCAACCCAACCGAAGCCCTGCCAAACCAAATGTTTTGGCTGTTCCCCATAAACTTATGGCATTCTCATACAAATCGGATGCTGACGGCAACGCATTACAACCGTGATTTAGAAAACGGTACATCTCATCGGAAAAAATTGCTATTCCATGTTGCCTGGCCAACTCTATGATATACTTGAATTCATCGACACTCGGACTAAACCCTGTTGGATTATGTGGAAAATTTACGATGATTGACTTGGTATTATCTTGTATCAAATTCTTTAAATCCGACGGATTATAGTACCAACGCCCATGCTCAATTGTAGGCTCCCAATAAGTAATGTTACAACCAATATCCTTCGCAACTTGATATAAGGACTGGTACATTGGGGTCATACATATTACGTGGTCGCCAGCATTCAGTAAAACATTCATCAGAATAAAGTTAGCTTCACCAGGCGATGCAACCAA
>CAZTVY010000182.1:0-6019 GCA_964617235.1 uncultured Rikenellaceae bacterium
ACAGGTATTCCTTCGCTTAAGGTAAGCTTCAACAACGTTTTTGGTTACTATATCGAGATTCGCAATACGCATAAGGATAAGGTTCCACAGGACTGGATTCGTAAACAAACTTTAGTTTCTGCCGAACGTTATATCACTCAGGAGTTAAAGGAGTACGAGGAGAAGATTCTTGGGGCAGAGGAAAAGGTTGTTGAGATTGAGCAGGCTCTCTATCAAAATTTAGTTCACAGTTTGGGTGAGTATGTTGCTTCAATTCAGTTAAATGCATTTTTAGTTGCACAAATTGATTGTTTACTATCGTTTGCGTTATGTGCCGACCAGTTTAAGTATTCAAAACCTTCTGTAGATCAGGGTGATGCTTTAGATATCAAACTAGGACGACACCCTGTTATTGAGCGTATGCTTCCTGCCGGAAACGAGTACATTGCCAACGATGTTTACCTCGATTCCTCCGAGCAGCAAATAATAATTATCACCGGTCCAAACATGGCTGGTAAATCGGCTCTGTTACGCCAAACAGCGTTAATTGTGCTTATGGCACAAATTGGTTCGTTTGTTCCTGCTCAGGCTGCAAAAATTGGCGTTGTCGATAAGATTTTTACACGTGTTGGTGCTTCCGACAACCTATCACAGGGCGAATCAACCTTTATGGTTGAGATGCAGGAGGCGGCTAGCATTCTGAACAACCTCTCGAATCGGAGCTTAATTCTGCTCGACGAGATTGGCCGTGGAACATCAACATACGATGGAATTTCAATTGCTTGGGCAATTGTGGAGTATTTGCACGAGCATCCAAATTCGAGGGCTAAAACACTGTTTGCAACGCACTACCACGAATTAAACGAGATGGAATCAACTTTTAACCGTGTTAAGAACTACAATGTATCCATAAAGGAACTCGATAATACTGTTATTTTCCTTCGGAAATTGGTGCGTGGCGGTAGCGAGCACAGTTTTGGTATTCACGTAGCGCGGATGGCTGGGATGCCTCCAAGTGTTATTAAACGTGCCAACGAGATATTGGTTGAACTTGAAAAATCGCAAGAGCGCCAGTCGCTTCAAAAGCCAGTTGCCGATTTGGGCACAAATAGGGAAGGTTACCAGTTAAGCATATTCCAGTTGGAAGACCCTGTGCTTAAGCAAATTCGCGACCAGATAAAAAATATTGATATCAACAATCTTACTCCTATTGATGCGCTTAACAAGTTGAACGATATCAAGAGACTTACAGGACTTTAATTCTTTTTGCGTTAAACGTGAAACTTTAATTGATTAGGAATATCTTATTGTTTTTCGAAAAGGCCTAATTCCTTGTTTCGTTTCACGTTTAACATTTCATGTTTCACTACATTTTTTTTACACCCAAACATGTTTATCTAAATCGTTTGCGATAAGCACATTTATGTCAAAAAACACTGCTAAAAAACATAAAAACTATAAACATATGTTTTATAGCATAAAAAATTACTTACCTTTGACCCCGGATTCTTATTTGGGACAAAATGATTAAAAAAGTTTTGATTGCTAACCGGGGCGAGATTGCCGTCCGGGTTATAAGGTCGTGCCGCGAGATGGGAATTCTTTCCGTGGCTGTTTATTCCGATTCCGACCGCCGTGCAAAGCACGTTCGTTATGCCGATGAGGCATACCACATTGGACCTTCTCCTTCAAGGGAAAGTTACCTTAATGGCGACAAGATTATTGAAACCGCGCTTAAGTGTGGTGCCGATGCTATCCATCCTGGTTATGGTTTCCTATCCGAAAATGCTGAGTTTGCTCGAAAATGTTTGGCTGCAGGGCTTATCTTTATTGGTCCTGACCCAAATGCTATAACAACCATGGGCGATAAGATTACCGCCCGTCAAACTATGATTGCAGCAGGCGTTCCTGTTGTTCCTGGAACTCAGCAGAAGGTTGTTGATGCCGATGCTGTTCGTAAGATTGTGAGCGAAATTGGCTTGCCAATTATCATTAAAGCTTCCGCTGGTGGTGGAGGAAAGGGTATGCGATTGGTGCGCAAGGAGTCCGATTTGATTTCGGCTCTTAAAATGGCACAGTCCGAGGCTTTATCATCGTTTGGCGACGATACCGTTTACATTGAGAAGTATGTGGAGCATCCGCACCATATCGAGTTTCAGATTTTGGCCGACAAGTTTGGTAACACCGTTCATCTTTTTGAGCGTGAATGCTCAATTCAGCGTCGTCACCAAAAGATGATTGAGGAAACTCCGTCGCCATTTATTACTCCCGAGTTGCGTCAGCAAATGGGAGAGGCCGCAGTAAAAGCCGCACAGGCTGTTAACTATTTTGGTGCAGGAACCATTGAGTTTTTGGTTGATGCAAATCGTAATTTCTACTTCCTTGAGATGAATACTCGTCTACAGGTTGAGCATCCTATTACCGAGCGTGTAACTGGTATCGATTTGGTGAAGGAGCAAATACGTATTGCATCAAATCAACCTTTATCATTTAAGCAGGAGGAGGTTTCCCAGCACGGTCATGCCATTGAGTGCCGTGTATCAGCCGAAGACCCATTTAATGGCTTTATGCCATCGCCTGGGTTAATACGCCACATCAGCGAGCCCAACGGACTGGGAATTAGAACCGATGGTTATGTTTACGAGGGCTACGAAATCCCAATTTACTACGACCCAATGATTACTAAGTTAATCTCTTGGGGACGTACCCGCGAGGAGGCTATAACCCGGATGAAACGTGCTCTTTATGAGTACAAAATTACTGGGGTTAAAACATCGATTCGTTTTCTTGAGCGCATAATGGATAATGCCGATTTCCGAAACGGAATTTACAATACTCATTTCATTGATGAACATATGGATGAGTTGATGTCCGAGGCACCTCGTGGTGGTCAAATATTCGAGGATATGGCTGTAATTGCAACTTATTTCGATTATATCACCAAGATGGAGAAAGTTGCTATGAGCGACTTTACCGTTACACAAAGTTGCGATAATTGGAAAACCTACGGTTTAAAAAAGAATTTACAAAGAATTTAGACGACAGGAACTATAGCCTAAATACCTAAAATTATGGGATACGAAGTAAGGATTGGCGATAGACTTGCCAGTGTTAAGTTAATAAAGCGTGATGGACAGTACGCTACCATTGAAGTAGATGGTCAACAATATGATATTGACATTGCTATGGTTGAAAATGGCGTTTACTCCATTCTGCACAATGGGCGTTCATTTAATATCGAGATTATTCCGGGCGATGGGCCCAAAAACTACTTTGTGAATTCATACGTGAATTCGCACGAAGTGGAGATTATTGATGCCCAGAGCCGTTATATGATGAGTCGCAAATCGGCCGACGACCACTCAGCCGATAAAATTATTTCAACACCAATGCCCGGTAGGGTTGTAAAAATCCCTGTTACCGAGGGTGAACCCGTAGCAAAGGGCGCAACTGTAATCACAATTTCCGCAATGAAAATGGAGAGCGAGTATAAATCCCCAATCGATGGAATTGTTAAGAAAATTCACGTTTCAGAGGGCGATAATATTAATGCAAATCAACCCCTAATAGAGATAGAATAACCATTAGTTTTCCTAATCATTTTCATTTTGAGCGTAGTTCAAAGAGCTCGAAATGATAAATAATGTGCAAAACAGTTTTTTGATTTCAAAAATCTAATAACCAATGAAAACCTTAGACGAACTATACCAAGAATTAGAACGAAGAAATAAAATAGCCGAGGAAGCAGGCGGTGCCGATAGAGTAGCAAAGCAGCACGAGTCGGGCAAGAAAACCGCCCGTGAACGTATTGTGGAGCTACTCGACCCAAATACTTTTAATGAATTCGATAAGTTTGTAACTCACCGCAATACCGATTTTGGAATGGCCGACAATAAAATAGCAGGCGATGGTGTTGTTACGGGTTATGGCAAGATTGATGGCCGTTTAGTTTACGTTTATGCTTATGACTTTACTGTGTTTGGTGGAACTCTAAGCAGAGCCAATGCCGATAAAATAATTAAGTTACAACAATTAGCCATAAAGATGGGTGCACCTATCCTTGGGCTTAACGATTCCGGTGGTGCTCGTATTCAGGAAGGCGTTCAGAGCTTGGCCGGTTACGCCGAGATTTTTCATAACAACGTTAAAAGTTCAGGCGTAATCCCTCAAATCACCTGCATTATGGGACCTTGCGCTGGTGGTGCAGTTTACTCACCTGCACTCACCGATTTCATTGTAATGGTTAAGGACTCCAGCTATATGTTTGTTACTGGCCCCGATGTAATTAAGGCTGTAACCCACGAGGAGGTAACCAAGGATGAGCTTGGAGGAGCAGTTACTCATAATGCAAAGAGCGGTGTTGCACATTTTATTGCCGAGAACGATGAGCAAGCGCTGATGCTTATCCGCGAGTTGATGAGTTTTCTGCCTGTAAACAATATGGAGGAGCCTCCGGTTGTTCCTACAACCGATGATATTACACGCGAGGACGAATCGTTGCAAACATTAATTCCTGCAGACCCAAACAGACCCTACGATATAAAAGATTTGATTACAACTGTTGTCGACGACAAGAACTTCCTTGAAGTTCAACCATTGTATGCAAAAAACATTGTAATTGGCTTTGCCCGAATGGCTGGACATAGCGTGGGTATTGTTGCGAATCAACCCGCACATCTTGCAGGCGTATTGGATATTGATGCTTCGGTCAAGGCGGCACGATTCATCCGTTTCTGCGATGCTTTCAATATTCCATTAGTCACATTTGTTGATGTTCCCGGATTTTTACCCGGCGTAAATCAGGAGTCGAACGGAATTATTAAGCACGGAGCAAAGTTGCTTTACGCCTACTCAGAAGCCACAGTTCCAAAAATCGCTTTAATTACTCGTAAAGCTTATGGTGGAGCATATTGCGTAATGTCCAGCAAACAGGTTGGTGCCGATGTAAACTTTGCTTACCCAATGGCCGAAATTGCAGTGATGGGTCCTGAAGGTGCAGTTAACATTGTTTATCGAAGTAAAATTAATGACGAGGAAAGTCGTCAGGGGTTGATTGATGAGTATCGTGAGAAATTTGCTAACCCATACAGGGCTGCAGAGCTGGGTTATGTTGATGAGGTTATATATCCTCGTCAAACCCGATATAAAATAATCCAAGCATTGGAGATGACTCGTAGCAAGAGTTTGCTAAACCCTCCGCGTAAGCATGGTAACATTGTTCTATAGATTCAATGGATAGTGATGTTGTTTGCAAATTAGATTAAAATAGAGAGATTCCGCACATGTTGCTGAATCTCTTGCTTCTTTATTGTAAAATGGAAATAGAAAGGATATTCGATAACAATAAGCGGTGGATTGAGGAGAAACTCAAGGATGATAAGGACTACTTCAAGAACTTATCGTTAGGTCAGAGTCCAAAAATACTTTATATTGGATGTTCCGATAGTAGGGTAACTGCCGAGGAACTAATGGGCGCTAAGCCAGGCGAGATTTTTGTTCATAGGAATATTGCCAATATGGTGCCCAACTCCGATATCAATGTAATGTCCGTTATATCCTATGCCGCAACCCACCTTAAAGTCGACCATATTGTTGTGTGTGGGCACTACTACTGTAATGGTGTTCAGGCATCAACGCAGTCGGCCGATTTGGGAATTATTAACCCTTGGTTAAGGAATATCCGCGATGTGTATCGCTTACATCGTAAGGAGTTGGATGCAATTACCAATCCCGACGAGCGGTACAAGCGGTTGGTTGAGCTGAATGTGCAGGAACAATGCGTGAATGTAATAAAAACACCTGATGTTCAGAGGGCCAACAAGGAGAGGGGACTTAAGGTTCACGGCTGGGTATTCGATATTAACACAGGAAAACTCATCGATTTAAAAATAGACTTCGAAAAAATACTGCGAAGCATAATGGAGATTTACAGGATAGTTTAAGTCTGTAAAATCGCATATCGAACTAAAGTCATTATCTTTGGCTTTTAAATCTTTTTTCTGATGCGGTTATCTGGTAAAAAGGCATTAATCATTACATA
>CAZTVY010000183.1:0-5978 GCA_964617235.1 uncultured Rikenellaceae bacterium
CGTTCGACAATATATCACAAAAGGGAGTTCAGACGTGTGCTCTTCCGATCTCGTTCGACAATATATCACAAAAGGGAGTTGATAGTTTAATTATTGTAATTTCAGCCCGAAAGGGGTCTATATCTCATAGTTCTAGAATTGATTTAATTCCTCGATTAGTATCGAAAAAGTTGAAGGACAAAAATTTCGTAATAATATATCCCGCACAGCTAGAATCAACCACCGCCGACACAAGAGCCTTTCTTTCTGGAACAGGGCAAGTGAGTATTGAGGAAAATTGAACTAAATCCCTTTTATTTGGTTTATATTAAAGATTGCAATCAAGCTATTGCTTTGCTATTAGAAATGGAGTAATTTTAGTAAAACATCAATTTTATATTATGGTTATTTTCAAAAGTATAGCTCTTTTTCTTGTCTTGAACTTAGTTTCAATTGCTCACTCCTTTTGCTTAACTTATTCCTATTCTTTGAACAATGAATTGCTCAACAAAGTTGATGTTGAAATTAGAAGTGGAGTGTATGGCAAAGTAACGGGTATTGTTGTGCTCGGACAATCGGGCAAACTTCTTCACGAGCAATACTATGGTTTTACGAGCAAGAGTACTATAAATCCAATTAGTTCAGTCACAAAAAGCCTAACATCCTTACTTGTGGGGATATGCCTAGAACAAGGTTATATAAAATCGATAGATACTCCAATTTATTCATACTTTCCAGAGTATGCTAACATTTTCAAGAACGATAACCTGAAAAAGAAAATTACGCTTCGGCATCTTTTAAACCAAACAACAGGTTTGGCTTGGGAAGAGTGGAGATACCCTTACAATTATGTGTCGAACAGCTTAATAGCACTACTCGAAACCAATGGAAACTGGGTTGAGACATTTTTTAAATTACCTGTTGAAACTGAGCCCGGCTTAAGGTTTAAGTACAATAGTTTGGCATCGCAAGTTGTTGCAGAGGTGTTAAGTAGGGCATCAGGAATGTCATTCGAGGAATTAACAAAACAGTATTTGTTTAAACCATTACATATAAACACCTATTACTGGGATAATTATCCCAATAATAGTCTACCAGCTTGGGGTGGAATTGCACTAACAACTCAAGATATGGCTAAGTTTGGTATGCTGATTTTGAATGATGGGAAGTATTCAGAAAAACAAATAGTTTCAAAAAAGTGGATTGAGGAGTCAGTTAAGCAGTCCGTTAGTTACACCGACAGTGTTGGTTACGGTTTGCACTGGTGGGTCAGAAAACAAACGAATCGCAAACCGCTTATTTATGCTGCGGGATATGGCGACCAATATGTTTACATAGCTCCCCATAAAGGCTTGGTAATTGCAATTAACTCACAAAATTTTTCGGATTACCGTTGGCCTAAGGGAGTGGATGATTTGGTTAATTCTATTCTTTCGTCAATTAGCGAAACAAGTATTTAACCCTTAAAATGATAAAAACCATGTCAAAATTAAAAACATCCTACTTGGGACTGGATTTAAAGAACCCGCTAATTGTGGGTGCATCGTCCCTTACATCGAATTTAGACACTTTAAAAGCCATTGAGGCTGCCGGTGCAGGAGCCGTTGTGTTTAAATCGCTTTTCGAGGAACAAATCCAGCTCGAAGCCTTGGAGTTAGAAAATGAGCTAGAGGAGTACAACGAGCGCCATGCCGAAATGGTTAGGTTGTTCCCTACACTCAAGCATGCTGGACCAACAGAGCACTTAAGCAAACTAAAAAAAGCCAAAGAAACCCTTAACATCCCCGTTATTGCCAGCTTAAATGCTATGCACCCCGATACATGGGCTGAGTATGCCCTCGAGGTTGAGAATACAGGTGTTGATGCTATTGAGTTAAACTTCTACACAACCCCTAAAGACTTTGAGGTTGAAGGGAAAACCATTATTCAATCGCAGGTTGATCTGCTTAGAAGCGTGAAGGAAAAAATCAAAATCCCTGTTAGTGTTAAGTTAAGTCCCTTTTATACCAACCCACTAGATGTAATTAGGCGGTTTGATGAAACTGAAGTACAAGGTTTCGTTATTTTCAACAGATTGTTCCAACCCGATATTGATATTGATAAAGAGGAGTTAATTCAAACCATTATTCTCAGTGAACACAACGACATGCGCCTATCATTAAGATTTACAGGCTTACTTTACGGAAATATTGCGGCCGATATATGTGCTAATACAGGAATTACCAATGGTGAAGATGCCATTAAAATGATACTTGCCGGGGCATCTTCGTTTCAGGTTGTTAGTACCTTATACACTAATGGTGTAGGGCATATCACTAAAATGTTAGGCGATATTGAGACTTGGATGAATAAGAAAGGCTATAAGTCGATTGATGATTTTAAGGGCAAATTATCCAAGAAAAATTTACACGATCCATTTGCATATCGCAGAGCTCAATACGTTGACATTCTTTTACGTTCAAATGAAATTGTTAAAACCACAGCGTTAAAGTAAACAGTGGGTTTTATGTAGTGTTATTATTAAGATTCTGGGCAAGTACCAGAATCTTTTTTTTATTGTAATTGAATTTGCGAGGTATTGAGTTTAACATTAAATTTACAAGCAACCAATGTCAATGCGATGTCAACTAAATTGGAAATCAATAAACATCGGGTTAGGGAACTTAAAAGTGGAAAATACTCTATCGGACCTGTTGTTTACTGGATGTCACGTGACCAAAGGGTGGCCGATAATTGGGCATTAACCCATGCAATTTTAAAGTCGAATGAGATAAAAGCACCCTTGCAAGTAGTTTTCACACTTGCCCAGACATTCCCTGGTGCAAACATTAGGCACTACGATTTTATGCTCCGTGGTTTAAAAAAAGTTGAGGAGCGATTATTAAATTCTGGTATTAATTTTACACTTCTCAAGGGAGACCCAATAACCACTCTGCCTGCATTCATCAATCAAATTTCGGCTTCGTTACTGGTGTCCGATTTTGACCCTTTAACAACTAAAAGGGAGTGGAAAAAAGCCATAAATGAAGTCGTTCAAATTCCACATCACGAGGTTGATGCACATAATATTGTTCCTTGTTGGTACGCATCGGAGAAGCCAGAATTTGGTGCATACACCATTCGTCCAAAAATTAAAAAGCATCTACCCTCATTCTTAGTCGATTTTCCTGATATTAAACTGAATAATCCTAAAATCATAGATTTAAAACATACGAATTGGCACGAAGCGTTATCTTGGTTGAATCCGTTTAGCCATATAAAACCTGTGGATTGGATTATTCCAGGAGAGGACGAGGCTTTAAGAACCTTGAGTATATTTTTAAAGGAGAAACTTAATGGCTACTCTACCAAACGTAATAATCCGAATGAGGACGGGCAATCAAACTTATCGCCATATTTGCACTTTGGTCAACTCTCTGCTCAAAGGGTTGCCATAGAAACTCTAAAAACGAATGCAAGTGCCGAGGATAAAGAGGCATTCCTTGATGAATTGATTGTCCGCAGAGAACTTTCCGATAACTTTTGCAATTATAATCCAGCCTACTCGAGATTTTCAGGATTTCCAGATTGGGCTAAAGAAACACATAGGATACACAGATTCGACGTTCGCCAATACCTTTATACTCCTCAGGAGCTAGAGCATTGCAAAACCCACGACCCACTTTGGAATGCGGCACAATCCGAAATGATGATTAATGGTAAAATGCATGGATACATGAGAATGTACTGGGCAAAAAAAATTCTTGAATGGACAACTTGCCCTGAGGAAGCAATGCGAACCGCAATTTACCTTAACGATAAATATAGTTTAGATGGACGGGATCCAAATGGATATGCAGGAATTGCATGGTCAATTGGAGGCGTGCATGATAGAGCATGGCCCGAAAGGCCAATTTTTGGAAAAATCCGCTACATGAATTTTGAAGGTTGCAAACGTAAATTCAATGTTGATGCTTATATTGCCAAACATTTGCCCAAGTTCTAGGTTGAACTATTTGGCAAATAATTTGTCTTATTATTTTAATCATTATTTATTTAAGCATGAGAAAAGGTATTATAATATCCGTTTTTCTATTTTTAAGCATTACAGTCAGCTTTAAATCCATTGCTCAAGTTCAAACAAAAAATGACACTTATGTTCTCCTAATTTCTTTGGATGCATACAGGTGGGATTATCCGAGCGTATTTAACACACCAAATCTTAATAAAATTGCGGCTGAAGGCGTTAAGGCGAAATCGTTAATTAGTTGCTATCCATCTAAAACATTCCCTAACCATTACAGCATAGCAACGGGATTGCATCCAAATAATCATGGAATTGTAAACAACTCTTTTTATGATAAGGAACTTGGCTATTATGCAATTGGAAATCGTAAAAGCGTCGAGAATGGCAAATTTTATTTGGGTGAACCAATATGGGTTACCGCCGAAAAACAGGGAGTTAAGAGCGCATCTTACTTTTGGGTAGGCTCTGAAGCACCAATACAAGGAATTCAGCCAACCTATTGGAAGAAGTACAACCAGAGGACTACTTTTGACCAAAAAATTGACACAGTCATCCACTGGTTTTCTTTACCAGAGGAAGAACGTCCACATTTGGTTACATTTTACCACTACCAACCCGATTGGACAAGCCACGACTTTGGCCCGTTAGCAAAGGAAACACAACAAGTTGCAGAGCAACTAGATAGTTTGATAGGCATATTTATGAGTAAAATAGAGAAACTTCCAATTGCAAGTAAAATTAATGTTATAGTGCTTTCCGATCATGGAATGGCTGATATATCTAACGAAAGATATATAAATCTATCGCAATACATTAATAAGGATTGGTTTAGTTCAGTAACAGGAGGTAATCCCGTTTACTCTTTACAGCCGAAGCCTGAGTATTATGGTAAAGTTCTAAATATCCTCAAAAAAATTGAGCACTTAAAAGTATGGGAGCGTAATGAGATTCCTAAGCGCTATGTTTATAGTTCAAGCCCAAGAATAAATGACATTTTGGTTGAGGCAGATTTAGGATGGAGCGTGGCATGGTCCGACGATAGAGAAAAATATAGCGGAGGTACTCATGGGTACGATAATTTGCTTCCCGAGATGCAAGGTATTTTCTTTGCAAAAGGGCCTGCTTTCAAGAAGGGATATACTCAGGAGTCATTCATGAACATCAACATTTATCCAATCATTGCAAAAATCCTAAAACTTCAACCTGCCAAAGTCGATGGCAATGTTGAAGAAGTGAAAGGTATGTTTGCATACTAATAACAAGTTTAAATAATTAATCTTTTATTGGTTTTTCCTCTATTATTTCAATTAAAAGAATCAGAATTCATAAAACAAAAAGAAGTTGCCATAGCAACTTCTTTTTTATAGAACTAACAATCTATTAATGATGTATATTCTTAACCTCCTCGGGGTTGTGCTTATGCTTGAATAGAACTGCAAAAAGCACCGCAACAACCAATGCGTAAACGGCAAAAGTTATCCATATCCCGGGCCAATCCTTCACATGTGTTACAGGATCTTCAAACCATTTTACAATAACAAAACCTGCAACAATATTGCCTAGCACCGCTCCTACTCCATTGGTCATCAGCATAAATAAGCCCTGTGCCGATGACTGAATTGAAGAATCTGTATTCTGCTCCACAAATAGCGCACCTGAAATGTTGAAAAAATCGAACGCCATACCGTATATTATGCACGATGCAATGATTAGTCCGAATCCAGTAACAGTGTTTTCAGCAATGCCAAATAGTCCAAAACGCAACACCCATGCTATCATGCTGAATAGCATAACCTTCTTTATACCAAATCGTTTCATAAAGAAAGGAATCGCTAAAATAAAGAGCGTTTCTGAAATTTGAGATATTGACAGTATTATTGTTGAAAAATTATTTATCAGTTCTCCTTTGGGGAATACAGTGGCATCCTGCAAAAAACTGTCGCCGTATGCATTGGTTAACTGGAGCGCAGCACCAAGCAACAGGCTGAACAAG
>CAZTVY010000184.1:0-5928 GCA_964617235.1 uncultured Rikenellaceae bacterium
CTTATCTTTACGTGATTGTTGCTACCGGTAACATTTACGAGGATGTTGTGCAGGCTCAAGCCGCTGCACGTCAAGGTGCCGATATCATTGCGGTTATCCGTACCACAGGTCAAAGTCTGCTCGACTATGTTCCTTACGGTGCCACAACCGAAGGTTTCGGTGGAACTTACGCAACCCAGGAGAACTTCCGCATTATGCGTAAAGCATTGGACGAGGTTGGCGAGGAAATTGGTCGCTACATTCGCCTTTGCAACTACTGCTCAGGTTTGTGTATGCCTGAGATTGCTGTTATGGGTGCGTTTGAGGGACTCGATGTTATGCTAAACGACGCCCTTTATGGAATTCTTTTCCGCGATATCAATATGCAACGCACAATGGTTGACCAGTACTTCTCCCGTATCATCAACGGGTATGCCGGTGTAATCATCAATACAGGTGAGGATAACTACCTAACCACCGCCGATGCGTTTGACGAGGCCCACACTGTACTGGCATCGGACCTTATCAACGAACAGCTAGCGTTTATTGCAGGAATTCCTGCCGAGCAAATGGGACTTGGTCACGCATTCGAAATGGACCCAGAGCTTGAGAACGGTTTCCTTTACGAGTTGGCTCAGGCACAAATGACCCGCGAAATTTTCCCCGATGCACCGCTTAAGTATATGCCTCCTACCAAGTTTATGACTGGTAACGTTTTCCGTGGCCATATTCAGGATGCTCTTTTCAACCAAATTGCCATTTGGACTGGCCAAGGGCTTCAGCTTTTGGGTATGATGACCGAGGCAATTCACACACCATTTATGTCGGACCGCTACCTTGCCATTGAGAACGCTAAGTACATCTTCAAGAATATGAAGAGCATTGGCGATGAGGTGGAGTACAAGGAGAATGGAATTATCCGCAACCGCGCCAAGGAGGTACTGAACAATGCTGTTGAGCTACTAGAGGTACTTCAGAACGATGGACTTTTCAACGCGCTGGAGCAAGGAAAGTTTGCCGCAGTTAAGCGTCCAAAAACAGGCGGTAAAGGTCTTGCAGGTGTAGTTGAGCGTGGCGCTAACTACAGCAATCCATTTGTTGATTTGATGAAACAACGTAAGTAAAACGCATTAAAGAGATACACACTATGAGCGGAGGATTATACTCAATGGAGGCGCGCGAATTCGATACAACGCTCGACCTCAAAAAAATAAAGCCTTACGGCGATACAATGAACGATGGTAAAACCCAAGTAAGTTTTACACTACCTATACCTTGCGGAAACGAGGCCATTGAAGCAGCAAAACAACTTATGAAGAAGATGGGATTTGAGAATCCACAGGTTGTATTCTACAAGGAGCTAACCGCAGGCTTTACATTCTTCAACTGTTACGGTAGCTGCGTTCACACTGTCGATTTTACCACCATTCACGTTCCCAAGGTTGAGGCAACAACCTGGGATATGCACCAAACCGACGAGTATGTTAAGGAGAATATAGGTCGAAAGCTGGTTGTGGTTGGCGCAAGTACCGGAACCGATGCCCACACAGTAGGTATCGATGCTATTATGAATATGAAGGGTTACGCAGGCCATTACGGCTTGGAGCGTTACGAGGGATTTGAGGCCTACAACCTTGGTAGCCAAGTTCCCAACGACGAGTTTATTGCCAAGGCAATAGAGCTAAAAGCCGATGCCCTTTTGGTTTCGCAAACCGTTACCCAGAAGGATGTTCACATTCAGAACCTAGTTGAGCTGGTTGAAATGCTCGAGGCCGAAGGACTACGTAGCAAGGTTATCCTTTGCTGTGGTGGCCCACGTATTAACCACGAGTTGGCCAAGGAGCTAGGCTACGACGCAGGCTTTGGAATGAACTCCTACGCCGACGATGTAGCATCGTTCATAGCACAGGAATTTGTGCGTAGGAATAAGAAGTAGTTTTCTATAAATATTATACTGCAACCCTGATGGAGTTTGGAACTCTGTCAGGGTTTGTTGTTTTGTGGATGTTCCAACACCGCAAAGACTTTCCAACGTCAGCCGACAGGCAGACTTGAAAACGTCAAAACTAGATTTTTTAACGTTTCCAGGAGGCTACGCCACGCTAGAAAGTTTTTGCCAGAGGCATGACCTTCCAGCGTCTACAAGACCTGGAAGCGTCATAAAGTCAGCCCGAATAAATAAATTGTTTTCTTAAATTTGAATATATTTACGAAAGAATAAAAGGAACTAATTGTGTTTGTGTAGTCATAGATACTCTTAATTAGATGAAAAGTAAAACAATTATACATTTATCATTCATTTTATTTCTTTTTTTATTTTATAGTTGTAAGTATCAGGAAATAAAAAAGAATAAAATGGAATCTATATGCATAGTTACTGGATACAAAGAATTATACAAATCAGGTTATAATCTACAATTTAAATTTACTGTGAATAAACAAACCTATTATGGTGAGAGTGGAAAAATCTTTCGATGCAATTACAATAAGTTTTTAGGAAAGCATTTCCCTGTAGTATACTCTAAAAAAAATCCAAATAAGAATATTATTCTATTAAGTCCCAATGATTTTAAGAGATGGGATAAAACTTTTCCAGATAGTTTGAATTATATAAATGAATGTATTAAAAAAGAATAGTTCCCTGTTCGACGGAGGCTGTAAAAAGTAATAAAAGAAACGTGTTCAGTGGCGGTTACACCACCGTAGTTCTATAAATTAAGGCTTAGCCTGAAGTAATAAAATTATTTGGGCATAAGCCCAAGCCTAATAGGATAAAAAGCCAAAAACCCTGATAGAGTTCCAGACTCATTCAGGGTTTTTAGTTGTATGGACTTTTCTGCGTTTACCAACCAGCAGACGCAAAGCCCATTATTAGTTTATAAAAGTAAAAGCCTTTCCGCTTTCGCCAGCACGGCCAGTTCTACCAATACGGTGAATGTAACTATCAATGTTTTTAGGCTGCTGGTAGTTTATTACGTGCGAAACATTGGAAATATCAAGACCTCGTGCGGCAACATCGGTAGCCACAAGCACCTGTATCTTTTTATTCTTAAAAGAGTTTAAGGCGTTTATTCGGTAATTCTGAGATTTATTGCCATGTATCTCATCGGCCTTGATTCCCGCTACTCTAAGGTCTCTGCATATTCTGCTAACCCAACGTTTAGTTTCGGCAAACACAAGTACCTTCTCGAACGATTCGTCACGAACCATATTGATAAGCACATTCATCTTGTTTTCGCCATTCTTAACCACAACCACATCCTGCTCAATGGAATCGGCGCTTACGTTTCCTGTTCGAACACGAATCTCAACAGGGTTTTCGAGTATGCGGTCGATAATCGCTTTTTGACTTTTCTCCTCGGTTGCCGAGAAAAGCACAGTTTGCTTACGATTGCTCATGCCATCAACAAAGAACTGAATATCACGGGAGAATCCCATGTCCAGCAATCTATCAAACTCATCAAGTACAAGAACTGAGAAGTTTTTAAGGTTCAAGGCTCTTTGGCGAACCATATCCGAAATGCGACCAGGCGTTCCAATTATTAAATGGCTTGGCCTTCTTAAATTGTTTATATCGCGCCCAACACTTGTACCGCCAATAAGGCTAGTGCAAGAAAGGTTTAGGCCGTTGCCAATGCTTTTAAATTCTTCATCAATTTGAAGTGCAAGTTCGCGGGTTGGCGATACAATCAGAACCTGAAAGTTAGGCTTTTGGTTTATCAGATTATGGATAATTGGTACCAAGAATGCTGCAGTTTTGCCTGTTCCGGTTTGTGCCAAGCCAAGTAAATTTCTACCCTCAAGAATTGCATCGAGGGTTTTTTCCTGAATCTCGGTAGGGGTTTTAAATCCTTTCTTTAGCAGGTTGCTAACTATTTTAGGGTTAACTGGTAACTCCTCAATTAGCTGCGTAGGTGTATGCTTAATTACTTCTTGTGCAACTGCCTTTTTTACGAAATGCTTTGGGTCGATCGAGCTGCCTTTGCTCTGTCCATTACCCGATGATTTAAATCTTGATGTTCTTTTAGAATCAAAATTACGTTGTCCCCTGTCATTCCGAGGTTTTCTGTTTTTCATTTAAAAAATGTTAGTTAATGCCGCTGAAGCAAACATTAACCGAGTATCTGTTCAAAAGGGTAATGTTTCTTTTGCGTAAATATTATTCAGCGTAAACTAGTGAAGTAGAAAGGATGTCGTCTTGAGAGGTGATTCGAGAGATATACTAACTATACAGATCTAAAATATGCTAAAATCGACACAAAGGAAGGTATAATAAATTCAATATCCAAATTTACAGGGAATTATACTTGTTTACCATTGGTTTGCAAACGTTTAATTGACGGGTGCAAGCAAATGGAGCACTTGCTTTTATGTTAACCTTTCCAAGAGGCTAAGCCACGCAGAAAGTTTTTGTGGAGGGTGAGACCTTATAGCAACCACAAAACCTAGAAGCGTCAATCAATAAGTAGTCAATTGAAATAATTAAAATATTCCCTACTTTTGACTGCTACAAACTGTTTTTATGGGTACAGGAATAATCATCGACCAGCTAATTATTTTTGGAGTGTTGATGCTTGTTGGAGCATCGGCGTCGTGGTTAAAACTTATAACCGACGAGGGGAAAGATTTACTTGCTCGAATAATTATTGATATCACCCTGCCCTTTTTAATCCTCAGCACATTCATCAAGCTCGATAGCAACCCCGCGTTGCTCTGGAATGGATTCCTTGTATTTGGACTAACTTTTGTAAATCTTGGATTCCTGTTCTTTTTTGGTACTGCATCGTCCCGTATGCAGAAGCTTAACCCTGCCGATAGCACAGTGCATACACTACACACAATGCTTGGCAATATTGTATTCCTAGGATTTCCACTGTTTGATGCTTTGTTTCCGGGTGGCTCTGGTGTTTTCTATGCAGCATGTTATCAACTGGCATCAAACACAATTACATTTACTTACGGAATTTACAGACTTAGCTCAGGAACCCAAAAATCGGGGTTAAAAAGTCTTATAAATGTCAATACAGGAGCGCTATTGTTGGGTTTTACCATAATGGTATCGGGACTAAAACTCCCAACGCCTGTTGTTGATGCTTTTACCGGACTAGGAAAAAGCACAAGTCCCCTCTCAATGGTTTACATTGGCGCACTGCTTGCTGGAATAGGAGTAAAGGATGCATTTAAAACGCTTAGCATTTATGTGCTTAGTTTAAATAAGTTGATTATAACGCCAATTGTTCTAGGTGTTGCCTACTTCTTCTTAAATCGTACTTTAAACCTAAATCTTTCAGTTGAGGCCTTTGTAGTTCTGGTAATGCAGGCAAGCATGCCCGCCCAAACAATTGTTGTTGTAATGAGTAGACGTTACGGTGGCAACTATAAGCTGGCTGCGGGTAACCTGTTTATCACAACAATTTTGAGTATCGTAACGCTTCCTTTGGTTTATATTTTTCTTACCTACCTTATAAAATAAAAATGCGGGAATCATCCCGCATTGAAATTATGTCGATAAAATCATTTTAATGCATTATTTTGTCTCTATTGTTACGTCGAGGGTGAATTCGTCGTAAATCATATTATCTCCCAAATTTTCGAAGAATTTTCCAGAGCCATAACGGATGTTGTACTTAGTTCTGTCAACAGTAATTTTTGCCTTGTAGGTTTTACCGTCCTTAACCACGTCAAATTTAACAGGAAAGGTTTGACCCTTAATTGTTAAATCGGCTTCGGTAGTTGCTTTTCCGCCTTGAAATTTTGCTGATTTTAGATTGCTCAGTTGAGCAGTGTTAAATTTACTAACGCTAAAAAAATCGTCAGAATTTAAGTGGTCAATAAGTTTTTTGTTCCATTCCGGACTTTTAAGATCCTCGCAGGTGATTGTCTGCATATCAATCACAAAGTTGCCCGATACAATTTGGTCACCTTTAACAGTAAACTTTCCTTCCTTTA
>CAZTVY010000185.1:0-5892 GCA_964617235.1 uncultured Rikenellaceae bacterium
TTTTCTGCATGGAGTTCTTCTCGAATTCCAATACATCAACTTTTTGTGGTTCACTGAAACTATGCCAATCAAGGTCTAGAATAGATGCTGCAATGTACTCAACAGTTTCAAAAGCTTGGTTGAAGGTCATGCTGTTTTGTAAGCGTTTTACCAAATCCTCGGGCATGGTAGCGCCAGTTTTATAATGCTTTGCGTAAACCTTTAATACCTCAGGTTCGCCAGCCCAGTTTTCCATAACTTGCGATGGAAGTTCAACCATATCGCGGGCTAAACTACCAGCTATTCTATCATACTCACCATCGGTGAATAGTCCGTGTAGTGCATGACCAAACTCGTGGAAAAGTGTATTAACCTCGTCCCATGATAGTAGGGCAGGAGCATCGGCTGTTGGGCGGGTAAAGTTACATACAATAGTTACAATGGGCTCAATCTTTTTGCCATTCTCGTAGGTTTGTTGGCGGAATCGTCCACACCAAGCGCCAACTCGTTTGCTTGGTCTTGGATGATAATCTAAGTATAGCAATCCAACATGTTTGCCATCTTTTTCTTTCACCTCGAATACTTCAACTTCTGAGTGATAAATAGGTAAATCGGTGCGTTTTGTAAACGATAATCCATAGAGTTGAGTGGCAACATAGAACATACCATCACGAACATTATCTAGAGCAAAGTAAGGCCTTAACTCAGACTCATCAAGGTTGAATTTTTCCTTTTTGAGTTTCTCTGCATAGTACCACCAATCCCACGCTGCTAGTTTAAAGTTGCCACCCTCGCGGTCTATAATTTGTTGCATTTCGTCGCGGTCGCGTTTTGCTGCAACCATGGCAGGCTCCATCACTTTATTAAGGAAATTGTAAACTGCCTCAGGCGTTTTAGCCATATTGTTGCTGATGATGTATTCAGCGTAATTCTTATATCCCAGTAGTTTTGCACGCTCGGCACGTAGGTTTGCAATTTCGAGGATGATTTCTTTAGTATCGAACTCGTTATTATTGTTACCACGCATTAGGTAGCCCATATAGAGTTTTTCCCTCAATTCACGTTTTTGCGAGTACTGTAGGAAAGGAAGCATACTTGGTTTTTGAAGTGTGAAAACCCACTTTCCGTCTAGCCCAAATTGCTTAGCATCTCTTGCTGCAGCGTCAATAATATCTTTTGATAATCCAACTAAATCAGCCTCATTATCAATAACTAGTTTAAAGTTTTTGTTAGTTTCGTCTAGTAAGTTCTCTCCAAATTTCAAACCTAGTTTGGATAATTTTTGGTTTATTTCACGAAGTTTTTCCTTATCGGCAGCATTTAAATCGGCACCACTTCTTACAAAGTCGTTATAGTACTTTTCAACTGTACGTTTTTGTAAGTCTGTAAATTTGGACTTATCTCTGTTTAGGTAAACTGCTTTAATTCGTTGGAAAAGTTTATCGTTTAAGTTGATATTGTCGCGATGTTCTGTTGTTAAGGGAGCAACTTCGCGTGCAATTTTTTGAAGTTCTGGCGATGTGTTCGCACCATTCAATCCGTAAAATACGCTTCCAACTTTCGATAGTAGTTTTCCTGATTTATCGAGAGCAAGTAGTGTATTCTCGAATGTTGCAGGATTTGTATTGTTTATAATAGCATCGATTTCGGCCTTTTGCTCAGCAATCCCTTGTTTGAACGCTGGAACATAGTGCTCAAAGTCGATTAATTCGAAAGGTGGAACCTTGAATGGTGTTGTGTACTCACTCAGGAAAGGATTTGGTCTTTTCAAATCCTGCGAGTTAGCGTTTCCTGCTATTAGCATAGTTGCAAGAATTAACAAACTTAATCGTTTCATAATTTTTATTGTAGGTTAATATATTATCAAACATCAACTTTTTTGATGCAATATAGCGCATTAGGTTTAATCAGTAAAATTATGCGGATATTGAAGTATACAAACCTATTTCTTCATATAATCTTTAAAAATCTTCTCAAACTTTTCAATTTTAGGAGTGATCGTCATCCTGCAATATGGTTGATTTTTGTTGTTGGCGTAGTAATCCTGATGGTAATCCTCTGCTTTAAAAAATACTACATAGGGCTCAATTGCAGTTACTATAGGGCTATTCCAAATTCCTGCATTATTAAGTTTCTTTTTGATTTCCTCCGCGGTTGTTTTTTGTGAATCGGAATGGTAAAATATAACGGAGCGGTATTGGGTTCCAATATCAGCACCTTGTCTATTAAGAGTTGTAGGGTCATGTGTTTTGAAGTAAACCTCTAGAATTTTTGAGAAAGGTATTTTTGACGGATTAAATGTAACCTGAATAACCTCTGCGTGTCCAGTATTTCCTTCGCAAACTTCTTTGTAGGTGGGATTCTTAACAATGCCACCAGAGTAGCCCGATTCTACTTTAATTACTCCATCGAGCCTACTAAAAATGGCTTCAACACACCAGAAGCATCCAGCTCCCAATGTGGCAACTTCAATCTGTTTTTCGGACATATTTTTATTGTTTTTATTTATTTGAGCAGTTGATATGCTTGAAATTAATAGCATAAATGCTATAATAACTAAATGTTTCATAGATATATTATTTACTAGATAACACAATCTTGGGCGACAATGTTCAGGTAAAAAAAGAGTGAAGATTTAATAATCTCCACTCTTTTTAAATTTTAAATAGTTTTTTTAGGTCTTTTAATAAAATCTGGGGCCTGTTTTTTTAATTAAATCTATATGAGAATTTTACTAGGAATATATTGTGAGGGTGTGTATCGTAAAGGTTACCCATATCGTTATTTAGCGATGTGCTGTAAACCGATTCGGATGTTTGTTTACTCATGGTCCAAACAAAAAATACGGTTGAACCAGGTCTGTACTCCCAACGAACTATAAGGTTCGATTGAAAATCCATAAAGTTGAAGTTTCTGTTGTCGAACGAATAGTCGGTTGTTCCATCTGTGTTTTCATCAACTAAATAAGTTTCATTATTGGCATCATAGTTAATTTGAGTAGGTAACAGTTGGTAAAATCTGTTGGAGTAATTATTTGCATCTGGGTCGATAATGTATTTGAAATCGTGATATTTTCCAGATGCAAAGAATGGCCGACCATAGTACTGAACCGAAAGGTTTGGATTAATACTATACTCCAATCGGAGAGATAGAGATAGCGTTTGCTGATTAATAGTTCCTCTCATATAACGGATTACATTGCCATTATTGTCTTCAACGTTAGTTACGTATTGTAAGTCGTTTCTGGATTCGGAATAGTTTGGACTTAATCTGATTGTAAGACTATTGGTGGGTTTGTACGATAATGTTGCATAAAATCCTTGGTATTTACTGTAATTTACATCACCGTATTGTGTATTTCCGCCAAAATCAACGGTAACCTTTTTACGTTGGTCGCTGCTTAAGTTGTACCATGCATTCCAGCTACCAGGGGTTCTAAGCATTGGTCCACCCCTTAGTGCGTGAGAACTTAAATTCTCCCCACTTCTATTTATACCGCCTCCAAAGCCCCAGTAGTTTGTGAACTGAAGGTAAAAGTTAATATTTCCACCTTTGTAGGTAGATTGTCCCCCAAAATTCCAGCCAGTCCATTGGTTAAAGTTTAAATTGATATTGCGGAAGATAAATTTGGGTTCCCAGTAGCGTAATCCAACCCAAACAACCTGAAAGATATCATCAACACTCTCGGTATACCCAATATCATTTATTTCTAATTGGGGTGATTTCCACGATAACATTCCCATATATCGCAAATGTCCTTCGCCAATTTTTCCAATTTGAATACCTCCACCAGTTCCTGTTAGTGAGTTACGCGATGAGTCAAGGCTAACGTAGTTTGCATCTGGTCGTTGAAAGTATCTTGCCGATGAGCGTTGGGTTTGCACTATTGCTTCTTCGGTTCCGTTTACATGGCTAAAGTAAAATTTTGCCCCCCATAGGTATTTTTTATTGGCCCACATGTGCTGTAGGTCAAGACCTCCAGTAAAAGCATTGCGATGTAGGTAATCTTCGGTTTCCGTGGTTAATTGCCTATTTGTAGAAGTGAAAATACCAGATACAATAGTGTTTCCTTTATTAAGTTCTTGTCTTAAACTGCCAACAGTATAGTTGGTTAATGGTTCTACAATTTGAACGCTTCTGTTTCCAATACTGTCAATTCTGGCAAACGAGTTTGCGGTTAAACTCTCAAGAACTCCGATAGACATGCCGTTGTTAGTTCGTCCTGTAATTTTTGCAGCACCCAATATGGCTGTATTTGATGGCATTTTTAAATATTCATCGTCATCAATATCAGGATATATTTGGGGTGAACGGCCAATTCTGCGTGAATAGAATAGATTTTGCGAGGCCAAATCGCCATCACCAAACATTAGCCCGAAACTTAGCATGTTGTTACCCTCAATAAAGAATGGTCTTTTCTCCTCAAAGTAGGTTTCAAATGCCGAAAGATTTATTTGTGATGGGTCCGATTCTACTTGTCCAAAATCAGGATTTACAGTTAAGTCTAAGGTGAAGTTATTGGTTAAACCAATTTTTGCATCAACGCCTGCATTTAAATCGTTACGTTTACCAGTAACAAAAGGATTACCTATTTCTTTCTTAAAACTTTCAGTTTTTGCCACAAAGTATGGGGCTACTTCAATTTGGCGTTTCGGTGTTAATCCATGTAACCCATTCATCTCCCCAAACATATGAACAAATCCAGGAGCATCTTTGGGAACATGCTGCCACATCGATTGTTCCTGATTTCTGTGGATGTATCGGGCAACCTGTAACCCCCAGGTTAAATCACCTGTATTTGCAAATCGAAGTTGGTTTAGTGGAATTTTCATTTCTGCAGTCCATCCTTCGGGTGAGCGTGCAGTTTTAACCCACCAAATTGGATTCCAGTTGTTATCCTCTTTGTCACCATTCTCCATCATTACCAGGTCGTTTTTAACTCCCGACACACTAACACAAAAAATAAACGCTGTACGCTTGTCGAAATAGGAGTCTATTCCTAGTGCAACCCAATCACCTTCTACTGCATCACGTTGAGTAACTCTCGATACTATTGCCTCAGGATTATTGTCAAGCATTCTGAAGGCTGCATAAAGGAAATCTTTGTCGTAGTATATCTTAAATTCAGTAGGTTGTGTGGGTTGGACACCATTATAAGGTTCGTGCTGGGTAAAATTTCCTTCCCATTCGCCTTTTTGCCAAATTTTGTCGTCGAGAATCCCATCAATTATGGGTGGTGTGGGATTTATAGGATTTGCTTTGTATAGTCTTTTTGGTTCATCTATTCCATAACTTAGTATTGTGCAGAGTGGTAAAAAGAACATTATCCACAGTGCTTTTTTTATGTTACCAGCCATAAAATTAGGTTTAGGTTTATTAAACAGACGACCATTGAAAAACAAGTGCTGCAAATGCTACCTTGCTTTTATGTTAAGATCTGTTAAACCCAATAAACCCTATACATTTTAACACTTAAAATGCTGATATGCCAGGATAGTTTAATTCTTTAATGGCTTTTTCTTGTGGGTAGATAAAATATTTGACCTCGGCCTCACTACACATATTGCCTTCGCCATCGTATAGTTCTGTATGGATTGTGGCTATTCTTTTCTCAACGTGTTTTATTTTTCCAACAATCCTTATTACTCCTTTTTCAATTATAACAGGTTTTCTGAAGGTTACATTGAGGTTTGTAGTTACTCCTGCTGTTTCTAAAAGAATGTATATACACCAACTGGCTACCTCATCCATTAAGGTAGATTGAATACCACCATGAAGAACTCCTGCATAACCTTGGTAAAACTCATGTGCAAGCCAACTTGTTTCAACGGTTTTAGTCTCGTCATCATACCAAAAGGTTAAATTTAAACCGATAGGGTTTCTTGTTGAACAACAAAAACATTTGTGGTCAGG
>CAZTVY010000186.1:0-5829 GCA_964617235.1 uncultured Rikenellaceae bacterium
GGGTTAAATAACCCGCCTTTTTTTACTCCTTCAGTGCATTTGCGCCTGAAACTATCTCTAAAATTTCATTGGTAATTGCTGCTTGTCGAGCCTTGTTATAATCTAAAACCAAATTGTTAAGTAAACTGGTAGCATTTTCTGTTGCTTGATGCATTGCAGTCATTCGAGCACCATGTTCCGCTGCAGAACTTTCTAATATTGCTGAATGAAGTTTGTTTTTAAGATAATACGGTAAAATCTTCTCTAAAAGCACCTTGGGTTCAGGTTCAATTATTGGCTTACTGAAAACTTGTTTCTTATCGGATTTGGTTTGTTTTATAACGGGTAGCAAGGTCTCATTAACTTGAATCTGTGAAGCAGCATTTTTAAATTTATTGTACACGATTTCAACCCTATCTATTTTTCCAAGAAAGTACTGCTTATTGAAAAAATCAAAAACCTCTCCCGTTAACTCCATTCTTGGCTTGTCAATACAAGTGGGGTTAATTTGCTCAACCTTGAACTTAGATCTTCTTAAAACATCCTCTCCTTTTTTTCCTAAACAGTAAAAAGTAAAATTAGCATGGGGGTAAGTTGTTTTTAATGAAGATTGTATATTAATTGCTGTTTTAATAATGCTTGAATTAAGGGCACCACACATACTATTATTAGATGTGATAAGAAGTATAGCTACATTATTAATATCCTTTCTCCATGTAAAATAATTAGGTGTACTTAATTCATTGGTTGAGGCTAAAACATCTATTAACTGGGTAATCTTTTCATTAAATGGTCTGAACTTAATAAGATTGTTCTGTGCCTTTTTAAATTTTGCCGCAGAAACCATTTTCATGGCACTGGTTATCTTTTTTGTAGAAGATACCGACGAAATTCTGGTTCTTATTTCCTTCAGGTTGGCCATAGTTTTACTTGTAATTTTTTGATACTTCCTCGGCTAATAGAGTTAATGCTTCGGAAATGTCATCAGTAAATTCACCACTGGCTATTCTTGACAGTTCAGATTTTAACTTAATTTGGCATCTGTTTAAAAAATCCTTTTCGAAATCTCTAATCTTTTTAACTGCAACGCCCTTAAGTAAACCTTTCGTTCCACAATAAATTATTGCTATTTGCAACTCTACCGGAAGTGGTTGATATTGACCCTGTTTCAATATTTCAACATTCTTAGAGCCTTTATCCAATACGGCAAGTGTTGCGGCATCCAAATCAGAACCAAACTTTGCGAATGCCTCTAGTTCTCTATACTGCGCTTGGTCGAGTTTAAGAGTACCTGCAACTTTGCGCATGGACTTAATCTGAGCCTTTCCTCCAACCCTCGATACCGAAATACCAACATTAATTGCAGGTCTTACGCCATTATTAAACAAGTTAGACTCCAAAAATATTTGACCATCAGTAATGGATATCACATTTGTTGGAATATATGCAGAAACGTCGCCTGCTTGAGTTTCGATAATTGGCAATGCTGTTAAAGATCCACCTCCCTTAACAATTGGTTTAAGTGAAGCCGGGAGATCGTTCATACTTGCTGCAATCTCGTCGGAAGCAATAATTTTTGCGGCGCGCTCGAGTAATCTTGAGTGAAGATAAAACACATCGCCTGGATATGCTTCGCGTCCGGGTGGTCTGCGAAGCAAAAGAGATACTTCACGGTATGAAACTGCTTGCTTAGATAAATCATCGTATACAACCAATGCGTGTCTACCTGTATCCCTAAAATACTCTCCAATAGTTGCTCCAGCAAAAGGAGCATAGAACTGCATTGCAGCCGGATCCGAAGCGGTTGAAACAACTATAGTAGTATATTCCATTGCGCCATGCAGCTCAAGGGTGCGAGCAATATTTGCTACGGTTGAACCTTTTTGCCCAATAGCAACATAAATACAAAAAACAGGATCACCCTTTAAGAAGTTATTCCTTTGGTTTATTATTGTATCTATAGCAATAGCCGTTTTGCCTGTTTGTCGGTCGCCTATTATAAGCTCACGCTGACCACGGCCTATAGGAATCATCGAGTCGATAGCCTTTATACCAGTCTGTAGTGGCTCAGTAACTGGTTGACGATAAATTACTCCAGGAGCTTTGCGTTCAAGGGTTAAATTATACAACTTTCCTGATATTGGTCCCTTACCATCAATAGGCTCTCCAAGGGTGTTTACAACACGGCCAAGAAGTCCGTCGCCAACATTAATGGAGGCAATCTCGCCTAAACTTTTAACCCTGTCGCCCTCTTTTACTTTCTCGGTATCACCTAAAAGTACCACGCCGACATTATCCTCCTCAAGGTTAAGCACAATTCCTTTTATGCCGGAATCAAACTCAACCAACTCGTTGGATTTAACGTTGTTCAATCCATAAATACGGGCAATTCCATCACTTACCTGAAGAACAAAACCAACCTCCTCAAATTTTGATTTTTGATCGAGGCTTTCCAACTCATTCTTTATAAGTTCCGAAATTTCCGATGGTTTTATTTCTGCCATATGGTTTACATTTTCTTAATTAGCAACAGATAACCCTAGGTTTTTTTTAAACCTTGCAAGTTGTCCTGAAACACTGAAATCCATAATTTTTCCTTCAACAATTACAATATAACCTGCAATTAGTTGTGGTTTAATAATTGTTGACATTTCTGTTTTCTTGTTAAACTTTTTTTGAACAAAGGATTCTATCTCCTTTAATTCGCTATCGGATAACTGGTCTACAGATTCTACCTGAACTTCTACAATATCATTCTGTTTCCTGTAAAGATCTCTAAAAAGGTATAAAGCATTAAGAGTATGTTCAAATCGTCCACGAAGAACCACCATTCTCAAGAACTCAATAAAATAGGGATGTATTTTATCTGAGAGTGTTTTTTCGAGAATCTTGAATTTTTCAGAACTTTCAATTGATGGGTTTCCCATCAAATCATTTAAGGACTTGGACTCCTTTAGGATTTGAATTAGGGAAAAAGCATCCTTGTACAAATCAAGCGAAACTCCTCTCTCATTGCTAAATTTTAGCAATCCTTTTGCATAACGTATGGCAACTCTTCCGGTATTCATAAACAGAAATTTAATGTCTAGTTCTTAGACATCTCCTTTAAAAGTGATTCAATATAATCCTTCTGCTTTTCTTTATCGGCAAACTGTTTGCGAAGAATTTTCTCGGAAATATCAAGGGCTAAAGATGTAACCGTGACATATAACTCCTTTTTAGCAGCCTCCTTTTCCTGTTTAATTACATCGCGCGCCTTGTCTATCATTTTTTGCGCTTCGGCTTTAGCCTCAATTCTGGCTTCTTCGATCAATTTATCCCTAAAGGTTTTTGCCTCTTGAAAGTCTTTTTCCCGTTCAACTCGGGCCTTCTCGGCTAGTTCAAGATTCAATTCTTGAATTTTGGCAACTTCAACCTTTGCCTCTTCGGCTTGCTTTAATGCTCTGGAAATAGATTCCTCTCTACTCTTTAATCCCTGAAGAATTGGTTTCCATGCAAATTTCTTCAATATATAAAGGACTATCGAGAATGATAGCAGCATCCAGAAGAGCAATCCATAATCAGGAGTAACCAATCCCATGGTAATAATTTTATAAGAATAGTACTAGGGCACAAATAATGATTGCAAAGAAAGCAACCCCTTCAATAAGAGCCGCGGAAACAATCATGTTCGAACGAATATCTCCAGCAGCCTCTGGTTGACGTGCAATGGATTTAAGAGCAGAAGCACCAATTTGTCCAATGCCAATACCTGCAGCAAGAGCGGCAATACCTGCACCAATTGCAGCACCCATTTTTGCTAAAGCAACTCCAGCCTCTGGAGTTTGAATGATTGAAAGTAATGTACTCATAATAATATTATTATTTAGTTCAACTTATTGTTTTTATTAATGATGATCTGCGGTAGCCATGCCAATATAAATAGCCGATAAAAGAGTAAAAACATATGCTTGTATTAAAGCAACAAGCAACTCCAATAATGACATAAATATTGAAAAAATTAAAGAGATAGGTGCTGCAACAAAACCAAGCCATAACTTAATAGCTGCAAAAATGAATATCAAACTCATAAACACTATTGCAACCATGTGGCCTGCAAGTATGTTGGCAAACAAACGGATCATTAAAACTATCGGTTTTGTTATAAGTCCTGTTATTTCGACAATGGGCATTATAGGAATAGGAAATTTCAAAAACCAGGGAACACCTGGAGGATTAATAAACTCAATCCAGTAATGCTTATTCGCATTGAGATTAACAACAAAAAACGTAAATAAAGCCAAAACCATTGTTACTGCAATGTTTCCTGTTACATTGGCTCCACCAGGAAATATCGGAATTAACCCCAACATGTTAGTAAACCATATAAAGAAAAAAACCGTGAGAAGATAAGGCATATATTTAATGTATTTCTTCTCGCCTATCGATGGAATAGCAACCTCATTTCTTATGAATAGAATGATTGGTTCAAATAAATTCTGAATCCCAGAGGGCGCAGATTCTGGATTTGCTTTATACTTTCTGCCTATAGAAATAAAAACCCAACATAACAAGCCTGAAACCATTAGGATAGTTAATGCGTTTTTTGTAAGAGAAAAGTTCAACGGTAAAATACGCTTGCCATTAACATCTTCACCCACTTCAACTATTTTTCCTTTATAATCCCCTTCTGTTTCCAACTTAAAGCCCATGTACTCGTGGTTTGGGTTATGAAACTTATTGGATAGAAAAATGTTGAAACCTTTAGCTTTGCTGTATAAAATAATTGGTAAAGGAATGCTAATATGATGATGATTAACTGTCAAAATATGCCATTCAAAGGAATCGCCTATATGCTCAAAAATAAACTCGGTGGTATTAAACTTTTCCTTGGCGTGCGATTCGTTTTTGGAAATTGTATCGTTATGAACCTTGGCCGTGTCAGTTGCTTTCACAGTCAAGAAAGAAAATACTAGCAGAAATGCTATAAAAATCTTACGCATTATCGATTATTTTAATTTTCGAACCAATGCACTAATTTCAAAAATCTCTAAAACAAAAAATATAAAATAAGATAGCAAATATACTACAATAAACAAGATTGGGTCTGGTTGGAAAAGAAAAATTAGCACAACGAATACCAATAAATTTAGTAAAAATTTTATTGTATTAAACAATAAATATTTATTGTAGAACAGCTTAATAGATAAATTATATATATTAATCAATTTGCCTATAAATGTGAAGTTTATGAAAGCAGGAATAAAAGGAATAAAGAAATAGACTCCAGAAAATTTTCCTGGAATTATATAAAATCCATATAAAAATATGGCCAACACAATAACAAACAAGGCAAACGCTGTTCGTTTAAGTATTGGCCAGAGCAATTTGTTCATTTTAGTCTACTTTGAACTTGATAGTGATGTTTGTTCAATTTTTTGAGGTTGATCCGCTGAGCCCATATCACAGTAACCTGTAAATTTCGAACCAGGTTCAATGGCTAACTTACCAACATTAAGGTCACCACTAATCCTGGCTGTTGATTTAATTGAAAGCAATTCCTGAACAGTAACTTTGCCTTCAACTGTTCCGGAAATATCAGAATTCTTGCAAGATATTTCACCCTTAATTTTACCAGTTTCACCAATAACAACTTTTCCTTTAACGGTTAAATTACCAATTAATGTTCCATCTATTCTCAAATCTCCGTTGCTAATGATGTCACCATTAATTTCCGTTCCAAGTCCAACAAGGTTAATATTGTTGGTTGAAAGTTCATTTTCATTAATCTTTGCCATTGTATTATTAGATTGGGTTGAGACTTTGATGAGGGAAGCAAATATATAAAAAGCAACCGTGTATCAAACTTTT
>CAZTVY010000187.1:0-5809 GCA_964617235.1 uncultured Rikenellaceae bacterium
ATAAACTATATTTCTCAATCTGAAATCTTGTGTCTAACATCTAGCATCTAAATAATGACCACACAGATAGAATTCTCGCTTCCGCCCTACCCTGCTGGATTTCATTTAGTAACCGACGCCATTGTTAAGCGGTTACCACAACTTCCCGATGCTGGAATTGTGAACATATTTATAAAGCACACATCGGCAGGTATTACTATTAATGAGAATGCTGATTATACTGTTAGAACCGATTTTCACAAATTCATATCGAAGTTAATTCCCTTCTCATCGTACTTTGAGCATACTTTGGAGGGTGATGACGATATGACTGCACACATAAAATCGTCGATAATTGGGCAATCCATAACCATTCCAATAACCAACGGAAGGTTAAACCTTGGAACTTGGCAGGGAATATACCTATGTGAGTTCAGAGATGACGGAGGTAGCCGAAAGATTGTGGTGAGTATTGTTGAGTGAGGTAGAAGTTAGAGGAAGTTAGAGGAAGATAAATGGAGTTAGAGGAATTCTCTACTAACCAAACTTCTAGTATTCCTTTAACTTCTTCTAACTTCGTTTCATTCCTAATATTCCTCTATATTCAATTTTTAATCAATCTAGCTTCGATTAGTAAAAAATTAAAACCGATTTGTCAAATTTGATTCTGTATTATTGAAAATATTCATATTTTTGCTAACAATAAATAGCCAATTTTGGACTTTCGAATTACAAATTGAAACTAGCATGAATACATCATTCATCTTCTATTTGCACAGTGTCGCCCAAAATGTAGGTTTTCTCAAACGCTTTGGCGGACTGTAATTCAGTCCCGATATCAATCTCGGTCTACGATATCGGTTAAATTTATCACTCAACAAACCAAAGTTCTTTAAACAAATCAGTAAATAATTAAAAATATCAATATGAGTAAATTACTTCTACTTGGCGATGAGGCCATAGCTCAAGGAGCAATTGATGCTGGATTATCGGGACTTTACGCGTATCCTGGAACTCCATCAACCGAAATTATGGAATTTGTTCAGGGCTCAAAACAGGCTGCTGAACTGAATATTCACCGCCAATGGTCGGCCAACGAGAAAACTGCCATGGAATCGGCTATCGGTATGTCGTACACAGGTAAGCGTGCAATGGTGTGCTTTAAGCACGTTGGATTGAACGTTGCTGCCGATGCCTTCATGAATGCCTCGGTTACTGGGGTTAACGGTGGCTTAATTGTAGTTTCGGCCGATGACCCCTCAATGCACTCATCGCAAAACGAGCAAGACTCACGTTTCTACGCTAAGTTTGCCATGATTCCAATTTTGGAACCCGCAAATCAGCAGGAATGCTACGACATGGCTTACTACGGATTTGAACTTTCTGAGAAACTGAATGTTCCTGTTATGCTCCGCATTACAACCCGAATGGCTCACTCACGTGCCGATGTACAACGCAAAGATGTAAAAAAGCAGAAAGATATTAAATTACCATCGGACCCACGTCAGTTTGTACTTTTACCTGCAATTGCACGTAAAAACTATAAGAATTTGTTGCTAAACCAACCTTCAATGGAGATGGAATCCGAGAAATCGGCTTTCAACGCTTACATTCAAGGTACAAATACCGATATGGGTATTATTGCAACTGGTATTGCATACAACTACCTAATGGAGAACTATCCTGATAGAAAATGTCCATACCCAATTGTTAAGGTTAGCCAGTATCCACTTCCAAAGAAGCAAATCACCGAGCTTTACAACACCTGCAAATCCATAATGGTTCTTGAAGAAGGATATCCAATTGTGGAGGAGATGATTAAGGGCTACTTAAACGTTGGAAAGCCAATTCACGGTCGCTTGGATGGCACTTTACCTCGCGATGGCGAGTTAAATCCAAATATTGTTGCAAAAGCATTAGGATTTACAGTTACCGAGGGTCAACCAGTTCCTTCAATTGTTAAGCAACGTCCACCATCACTTTGCCAGGGTTGCGGACACCGCGATGTTTATGAGGACTTGAACGAGGCATTAAAAGAATACGGTGCTGGTCGTGTATTTGCTGATATTGGCTGTTACACCTTAGGTGCTTTACCTCCATTCAATGCTATCAACTCTTGCGTTGATATGGGAGCATCAATCACAATGGCAAAAGGTGCTGCCGATGCTGGTCTTGTTCCTGCTGTTGCAGTTATTGGCGACTCAACCTTCACACACAGCGGTATGACAGGTTTGCTTGATGCTGTTAACGAGAATTCTCCAATCACTGTAATTATTTCTGATAACTCAACAACTGGTATGACTGGTGGACAAACATCTTCGGCTCATGGTAGAATTGTTGAGATTTGTAAAGGTTTAGGTGTTCACCCTGACCATATCAAGGTTATGACTCCTTTGAAGAAAAATCACGAAGAAAACGTTAGAATTATGAAGGAAGAATTGGCTTACCAAGGCGTTTCTGTTTTAATTCCACAACGTGAATGTATTCAAACCTTTGCCCGCAGGAAAAAGGAAGAAAAAAAGGAATCGAACGATTAATCTAAAAAACTGAACTACAATGAAAAACGATATCATACTGGCAGGTGTTGGAGGACAAGGTATCCTTTCAATTGCTGCTGCAATAGGTTTAGCTGCAGTTAACAATAAGCTTTACATCAAGCAATCTGAGGTTCACGGAATGAGCCAGCGCGGTGGCGATGTTCAATCACACCTTCGCATTTCCGATGCACCTATTGCTTCGGACTTAATTCCGGCAGGAAAAGCAGATTTAATAATCTCGGTGGAGCCAATGGAGGCATTAAGGTATCTTCCATGGCTTTCGGCAGAAGGTTGGGTTGTAACCAACACTGTACCTTTCAACAATATCCCTGATTATCCACAAACCGAGGAGATTCTTGCAAACGTTAAAAAGGTAAAGAATCATATCGCAATTGATGCAGAAGCCATTGCAAAGCAAGCCGGTTCAGCTAGAGCAATGAACATTGTTATGCTAGGTGCAGCATCGTTATTCCTTGATATTCCATTCGAGAGAATCGAAGAGGGTATCCGCCAACTTTTTGGTAAAAAAGGCAACGATGTGGTTGAACTAAACCTAAAGGCGCTAAGAGCAGGACGCGAGTTTAGCGAGAAGAATAGATAGTCCCAATAAGTTTCAAAAAGGTGAAGCCCCGTTGGAATTCCAGCGGGGTTTCTTGTTTCCACGTCGCTTCCACTATCTATATCAGGGCAAGTTCACCAGAAATATCACCCAACAGTTTGAATATTTGATAGTAATAGATAAATTTGAGGTAGATGTATTGTAGAGAAATATATTTTACAGTATATAAATATAATAGCTAGGCACAAGTTTTTGTCGAAATACCGTATATTAATATTGAAACCAAAAATTTACTACTTTTACAAAAAGAAAAACGATTGACTTCTTGAAAATTGAACAAAACATATCAAGACTTAAGTATCTGCTGACATTATACAAAATGTCGGTGGAAGACTTACTTGCTATCATTAGTGAGGGGCTCAAAAAACCAATTCAAAAGGAAAACATTCTTTCACCAGAAATAGATTTAGGTCATTTAAAAAGAATTGACAAAGTATTTAACAAAGGACTTCATTTCTATCTTGACCCTAAATCCCCTGAAATATCGAATGATGCAAGTATTTTCTTTCGAAAACAGAAATTTGACATTGAACTAAATATCGGAGCGAAGAAAATTGTTAATCAGTTTGAAGAGTTTAAGATTTCATTATCTGCAATTGCTAAACTTGCAGAATTAAATATTGAAAGAACTATACCTGTATTTAGTGTAAATGACAACCCAAAAGATGTTGCACAGAAAATAAGGAAACAGTTATATCCAGAATTTACATCTGATAAAAAAGAGTTTCTTAAAGGTTTGATTTCAAAATTTGCAGAATATAATATCTTAGTTTTTGAGTTTGTAGAGACTTGGAATAAAAAAGAGAAAGCAAACATAGATGGCTTCTTTCTCAATCCTAATGTAATTGTCTTAAAACGTCAGCAAACCTCATTTAGAAGAGAAATTTTTACATTAATACATGAACTTGGGCACTTCTTACTGAATGAAGAAGAAGTTGAACAACTGGACTATAACAATCTTGCTAAAACCAATTTAAGTTCTATTGAAAAGTGGTGTAATGATTTTGCTTATTATTTCTTAGTTGGCGAGTATGGCAAATTTCTTGAAGAAATTGTAAAAGCGGATTCATCTAATGATTATCATTTTGACATAATTGAAGAAGTATCAAACAGAACACATTTAAGCCAAATAGCGCTATTCACTCGCCTATTATTTCAAAATAAAATCTCCCCAGCAAATTATAATAACATTAAAAATGACTTTGATGAAAGATTCAAAGCAAGGCAAGAAGAAGAAAGAAAACAAAGAGAACTTGAAAAACAAAGAGGAATTAAACCAGGGGGGGCAACACCGAAACCAATTAATTCTCCTTTATTAATTTCGACCATTCAAACAGCATTTTATAGTGGGATTATCAATGAGTTTGAAGTTTGCAAAAAACTTAATATTAGTCCTGAGAAATTAGAAAAATATATTCAATGAAAGTAGTAATCGACACAAATTCTTTATTGTCATTGGTTCGTTACTACTTACCATTCGATAAGAACCTCGTTTTATTTAATTTTATAAAAGAACGTATTACAGCAGGCGAAATTGTCATTATAGATAAAATTCTTGAAGAATGTGAATATATTTCTAAAGGAATTGTTTTAAAATCACTTACTTACCTTACTGAAAAATCGTTTTTAAAATCAAATAAATTACCAATTAATACTGAATACATTCTTCCTCCTTCTCCTGCAAAATTTTACAGACAAGTAGACAACCAATTTATTAACGGCGTTATTAAGAATAGATTAACTCCAGTAGAATACGAAAACAGAAAAACAGACTTTTTAAACTCAGCAGACATGAAACTTATCTTGTTCTGTCTAAACTTGAAAAAAGATAATCCTTTTGATGAAATCTATCTTGTAACAGAAGAGACTGAAGAAAGCAACGACTCTAAAGTTTTCAAGAAAATCCCTGCAATCTGTAAAGAATTAGAAATTGAAACACTACACCTCCCTCAATTGCTGGAGAAATTCGACAAAATCGACCTTGTATTTAAATAAAAAAAACACTGCCCAACAGGCCGTTATTTTCGCTGGGGCTGATGATGCAGATGCAGAATTTTATTACCTTTAACTAACTCTTTAACAGCGGATTACCCCGCTGGTGGCTAACTCCCCAGCGTAAGCAACTACCAACCGTTACCATCCATTGGGAGAAATGAAACTTAGTAAAAATAGATACAATGAAAATTTAAATGTTATGAACCCAAACAATGAAAACTTACTCTTACGAGAGAAAGAAATTGAACCTACTGATAAAGTTCTGGAAAATGCCCTTGGTAAAGAACTTTTCACCATCTATCAAGAAATAATTAAAATTTTTACCGATGAATTTAGCTTGGAACCTCAATGGCGGTTTTACAATGATGGAAAGGCATGGTTATGCAAAGTAGTTTATAAGAAAAAAACTATTCTTTGGCTTTCTATTTGGGAGAACTATATTAAAACAGGTTTTTATTTCACGGACAAAACAGGAGTTGGGGTTATAGAACTAGATATTGACAATAAAATAAAAAAGGCATTTGAGGTAGCAAAACCTATAGGAAAACTTATCCCATTGATTATTGATATTGACCAACAAAGCCAGATTGAAGACTTAAAAAAAGTTGTAAAGTATATGAAGGAATTGAAGTAGATGCGTGATATTTACAATCCTCCTTTATTACGATGCAAATAATAG
>CAZTVY010000188.1:0-5790 GCA_964617235.1 uncultured Rikenellaceae bacterium
AGATTATAGTATGCCGACGCAGCATTTGGATTAGTTGGATATTTTTTTGCAAGATTGAGATAGGCTTGCTTAGCCTCTTTAATGTCGTTTAAATCGTTCTGATAAACCTCTGCAACCCTAATCATTGCATCCAGAATCTTTTTATTCGATACGGATTTTAATGAGTCGCTTAGAGGTAGGTTGGCCAAGTAAAACTCTGGCGATTTATTGGAGAGTTGTTTTTGTGGTGTTTTTGAAGTATCCGTGCCTGATGTACTTGTCGCAAACATATCAATATCAACAATGCTTTTATTTTTTCTTCGCCAGTTATCCTCGAGTTTTCGTTTGCCCCATTTCATTTGAAACTCAGATTGGCCGTAACTAATAGATGCCGGGTTGTAAAAGTACCACTTGCCACCACTAGGCTCGGCTTCGGTTCTATACCTCTGCGTTTGCTGAAGGAGCATCGACTTTTGACGTTCTTCCTGTTCAAGTTCTCGAGCTTTTTGCTCGGCAATTTGTAGTTCGGTAATTATTTTGGCAATCAACTCGTCTCGATCTTTTGAAGGCATTCCTGCAATACGCAGTAAACTGTCCTCGGTGCTAATGATGTTTAAATTTTCAACAAGTTTGTTTAGGTGACGGGTTTTTACTTCAAGTCGGTTATAGTCAGGGAAATTTTTGTCGAGAGCATTGTAGGAACTATCGTAGTATGCTTGAGCCTTAGTGTAGTTCGATTTCTCAAAATAGTAATCGGCTAAAACTAAGTACGACATACCTTTTTGGTTGTTATTGTCTGTGCTTGATTGTGCAGATAGGGTGTAATATTCAATAGCCTTTTCAATATTGCCTTCCTGTTTTTCAATATTCCCAAGAGTATAGTACAGTTGGTCCAAATACTCTTTGTTTTTATCGTCCTTTGCTAGTTTAAGTAGTTCTTTTTTAAGGCCAGTTCCTTGAAAGTTATCCAAGGCTATAAGTTTTATCCGAACGCTAAAAGCCATTTCGTAAGGAGGATTCATCTTCAGTACTTTCTTGTAGTTTTCAACTGCTGCGGAGTTGTTGCCAGATTGATACTGGAGCTGGGCAAGAATATAGGTGTACCTTAGCCTATCTACTTTTCTATTGCAACTTTCTATGGATTTTTTAACGTGAGATAAGGCCTCTGGATTGTTGCGTTGCTTTAAGTAGTAAAAAGCCCAAGTGGATGAAAGGAGGTGAGCAAACTCTTTGTTTCGAGGTTTTTTTCTGTTAGCCTCGAGTGATTTTAAACGGTCAAGGGCATCGATATAATCCCCTGTAATGACGGACAAACGAGCAAGCCACACCTGAGCCTCAAACCAAATTGTGGTGTTTGGAAACTGAATAAGAACATACTCTAAAGTTTGTCTTGCTTTATCGAAATTGCCTTTCCATGCCTGAGCTTCGCCAGCTAAAAGCCAAGCCTCGCGAGCCCATTTGACAAATTCAGTTTGGTTGTAGAATTCCTTTTCTTTGCCAGTGATTAACCCTTTTTTTCTTTGTGGCTTAACAGTTATAGAGTGCCTACCTATTAGGGCAGTACACTTCATAATGGTTCTATCCATATCACCAGAAACAGTTCCGGTAACCTGCTCATCGCCAACAAGGAGCATTGGCAAAGGAAGTGTGTAGTTAAACTTGTATGATGTCTCTGCTCTTTTTATGCCGGATTTGTAGCTGTCGTAAGCGTTATAGTAATAGTTATAGTATGCAGTAAGGTTATGGTATGCCCTGCTTGCCGTTGTGTTCTTTTTTGATGAACAAGAGGTAAGCCCCAGTAATCCTAAAACTAGGACGATGATGCCTAAATTTCTGTAAGCCAATTTTATGCTGGTTAAAAATTTTATACAAAGTTGCCAATAAAACCTACAATATTAGCAATAATAGTTGAATTGCCCATACCACATTTTAACGGAATAAAAATGCTTGTATTGTTTTAAAATAAAAAAGGATGCCAACTCGGCACCCTTTTCGATATATCTTTATAATAAACTATTCAACCTCGATAACAAGGTATTTGGATGCGGACCAAAATTTTTCGGGATTGGTTATTTCAATCTTCTCCACAGCTCCATTCTGTCCTGTAATTAACTGATATGAATCCGAAGGATGAGTTGTAATTATTTTCGCCTTCTTCACAAACAGGTCTAAAGTTTTAACTTGGCTAATATCAATTTTTTTGAAGTAAGAGTTGTCGAAATCGGCTTTCATTTTTGTTGTTTTGCCAATTCCTAAAAAACCGCCAGTTTTATCGATAATTCCATTTTCAAGCAGTTCTTTTTTACTTCCAAAGGCATACCATGCGGTATTTATAACCTCAGTTTGCACCGTAACTTTATGGGTTAGTTCAATGTTATTTTCGGTTAGTGTATCTACCTTTGCATTTAAAGTTTCCACGGAAAAGTTCAATGTGGTAAGTTTCTCCTTAAGGTCAACAATTTCAGCATCACGCTCCTCAATTTGCTGAACTGTTTGTGCGAGCATACGCTCAAACTCAGCAATTTTAAGATTTGATTCTTTGAGTTTTTTATTCAGGTATGAAATTGTTTTCTTGTTCTTGTCCATTAACTCGTTAATTGTTTGGATGTCTTGGTCAATTTGCTCCCTAACATCATCCTTTAGTTCTCCGTTCTGAATGGTATTCTTTGATATTACCTGTTGCTTTTGCTTAACCTCGGCAAGGTTTTGTTCAATTTCGTTTAGTAATAGAAAGAACTGGTTAATTGTTGAATCTTTTGATTGAGAGTCGTGACGAAGGGCTTCGTTTTCTTTGGTTAACAAATCTATCTGTCGCTTTTCCTTTTGGTTGCACGATGTTGCAGTAAGAATAACAATTATGCTTACAATAATTAAATTCAACTTCTTCATAACAAAATATTTATGGTTTAATTTCATAATTCAAATAGCATGCAACTAGATTTATAATACTGAAAATCAGATTAAAACCATGTTGGTTTTGATAGGAATTTTCCACAGGATGAGGAAATATATCACGTTAAATAATTAGTTTATTTATCAGATTAAAAAATTCATCGGGGTCAATAGGCTTGGCTATAATTGCATTGCATCCCGCATCAATGCAGGATTTCCCTTCATCATGAATTGTATTAGCCGTTTGAGTAATAATTGGTACTGATTTATTATTTTGACGGATTACTCTGGCTGCTTCTACTCCATTCATAAAGGGAAGTTGGATATCCAGCAGAATTAGGTTTAAATTATTGTTAATGTTACATACTTCAATGGCATCTTCGGCATTTTTAACATGAATTAAACGCACATTCGTTCTGCTCAGTAAAGCCTCAATATATTGATAACTTATTAAGTCATCTTCAACAATAAGTATTGTCTTGCTTTCCCATGATTGAACTTGCTCTGTATTCGCTTGAGAGTTATTTTGTTCAGGTGTTTTTTTGGGAATGTAAAGGTAGAATGTTGAGCCATGATTAGGAACCGATTCAACTTCAATCCTCCCACCCATAGCAAGGGCAAAATCTTTGGCAATAGCAAGTCCAACGCCAGTTCCTTCATAAAGAGTGAATTGGTCTTCGGCAATATGTTTGTAAAATCGTTCAAAGACCCTTGTTTGAGCTTTTTTGGGGATTCCTATGCCTGTGTCCTTTACAAAGAACTTTAAAGAGGCGGGAGAGTCAGCATAGTATCCAAATTCAACGCTACCTACATTAGTAAACTTAATGGCATTTTCAATAAGATGAGCCATTATCTTTTTTACCCTATACACGTCGATGCTGAATACTGCTTGCGAATCGGGGAGCGATTTAATAAACCGAAAATTCAGGTTTTTTGCAAGAAAGTCCTCGTTGTTTGAATAGGATTGATACAGGTCGCCAAGTAGTTCGTTGATGTTAAAATCGGTGTAATGAATCTCGAGTTGGTTAGTCTCAACTTTCGATAATTCCAGAATATCCTCAACTATTCTTAAAAGTCTATTCCCTAATTTTTGGACCAATCTCCCGTAGTGTTCCTTGTCCTCTTCAGAAACCGAAGGAGATAACAAGTATTGAGTAAAACCTAGGATACCATTTAAAGGCGTGCGAATTTCATGGCTAATATTGCTTAGGAATGCGCTTTTGACCTTTTCAAGTTCCTTTACTTTTTCCAAAGCCTCGGACAAATCACTCGTTCTTTCTTTAACTAACAGTTCTAATTCGTCGTTGAAATGAAGAAGTTGGTAGTTTATTCGCTTAATTTCCTTATTCTTGTTTCGAAGTTTAAAAATAAATAGAATGGTAAAGCCCAACAATGTTGAAAGTAAGATTGCCGAAAATATTAGTATAGTTTTAACCCGATTACTTTGCCTTGCCTGCAACTGCTGAAGTTCAAGTTTCGCATTCAAGGCTTGGTTGTTCTGTTCGTTTTGAGCGGTTTCTAACTGAACTCTCAATTCAGCTATTCGGGAGGTTGTTTTTTCGTTGAAAGATTTCTCAAGGTATTTAATATATTCCTCAAGAGCTGATTTAGATTTTTCAAAATTTCCAGTCTTTTGGTAATATTCCGAAAGTATTTTGAAACTTTGCATTACCAAATCCGTTTCCTGATTCTGCAATGCAACACTTTGTCCTTCTGTAACATTCTTGAAAGCCGAAGACAAATCGCCCTTTTGGAGCTTGACTCTTGCAAGAGCAATTGTACTAAGCGCTATACCATGACTACTCTTAAGTTGTCTAAAATATTTGTTGGAGAGTTTGTAGTATTCTTCACTTTTGTCAAAGTTGCCCAAATTCTCATGGGCATTGCCAATGTTGTCGTAAATTGATGCCAACATCAGAGTATCATTTAGTTCAATCCTAATTTTTAGCGATTTGTCGAACCATTGGATTGCCTCATCAATGTTGTTCTGTTTTAGGTAACTTAACCCTAGGTTTCCCTGTGTTCGGGCAATATGTCGTAGACTTTGAGTGTTTTTGGAGTAATCTAAGCTGAACTTAAAGTACTCTTCCGCTTCACGGTATCTTTCCAGATTAAAGTGAACAATTCCTAGGTTGTTGTAGCCGGAGGCTATTCGAATACTATCTTTCAGTATTTTGCTAAGCTGAATTGTTTTATCTATAAACTCTATTGCCGTTTCGTATCTCGATTGCCTAAGATAGCAGGCTCCAATAAGGTTGTAAACAACTGCCTGATTTGCAGTATCGTTTTTTGAAGCAAAAAACTCCAGCGCTTTTTTCCCAATGCTAATACCCTCGATATACTTACCCGTGGAATAGCATGCTTGCCCAAACGATAATTGTGCCTTTGCTATTAACGCTTCATCACCTAAATTTTTAGCAATTCCTAGAGCACTATCGGCATAAACGTATCTAAGTTCCGGGTTTCCTTGGGCATTGTTGGATTGTTCTATGAGGCGATTTGCCTTTGTTGCAATGGAGTCCTTGTAAACCACATCCTGCCCAACACACAGCGTGGATGTAGAGAGCAATAGTAATGATATGAATAATATAGTATACCTCATATCAATCATTAGTTGTAATCGAACAAATGTAAATTTATTTTGAAGAACACCAAAATTCAATTCAACAATTCAATTATCAAGCAGTTTAATATTTTATGAATAAGCAAAAATTTTAATTAAACAATAAATATTGTTAGGTAAATCAAGCCTATGAATTAAATATTATGCTGCAATTCATATATTTGCGTAAATCTTTTTAATATGATAAGTGCATTTAAGGCATACTTTTCTGACTTGAAATTTAAAGGGAATTTATACACCCTTATAGTTTGGCGCTTGTTGCTCCTAATGTTCATTTTTACATTAACCCGACTATT
>CAZTVY010000189.1:0-5740 GCA_964617235.1 uncultured Rikenellaceae bacterium
GATGCACTAAATACCACAGTGCGCGTTAGTATTGAGAAGGCCGATTACGCCGAGAAGGTTAGTAAAGCCCTAAAAGAGCAACGCAAAAAAGCTGTTATCAAAGGATTCCGTCCGGGTATGGCTCCTGAGTCATTAATCCACAAAATGTACTACAAGTATATTTTGGTTGAGGAGGATTCCAGAATGGCTAGCGATAAACTTTTCGATTTTATTCAGGAGAATAAAATCAGAACACTTGGCGAGCCTCTTCCTAGCGAAAATCAATCGAAAATCAACTGGGATACCGAAGAAAACTTCGAGTTAGCTTGGGATTTAGGCATTGCACCTGAGTTCGATTTGAAATTCGGCAAAAAGGACAAATTCCCTTACTATACAATCCTTGCTAACGACGAAATTAGAAAGAACTTCTCTGACAGCCACCGTCACCGTCATGGGAAATACGAGCCAGTTAAGAAAACCGACGATAAAGGTCTTGTTAAAGCAACTCTTTCTGAACTAAACGAGGATGAGTCGCCACGCGAGAATGGTGTTACAGTTGAGGGTGCTTCTATTTCTGTAGCTCTAGTTGCCGACGAAGTTGAACGTAAGAAATTAGTTGGCGTTAAGGTTGGTGATGTTGTTGTTATTGACACTTTCAAGGCATTTCCAAATCAAGCCGATAGAGCAGCATTACTTCATATCAAAAAGGAGGAACTAGAAGGAGTTCAGCCTCTTTTCCAGTTAACTATTACCGAGACTATGGCCTTTGTTGCTGCTGAGTTAAATCAGGAGTTTTTCGACAAGGTTTATGGCGAAGGAGTTGTAGCATCGGAAGAGGAGTTCAACAAGAAAATTGACGAGGAGATTGAGCGCAACCTTAAACTTGAAGGCGATGCTCGTTTTGCTATCGATATCAAGGATAAAATGCTTGATAAGCTAAAAATTGAACTTCCAAAGAAATTCCTAATCCGTTGGTTAGTTGCAATTAACGAGGGCAAATTTACCCGCGAGCAAATTGAGTCTGAGTTCCCATTGTTCGAGAAAGATTTGAAATGGCAGTTGGTTAGCAACAAAGTTGCTGAAGAGCAAAAATTTGCTGTAACCGAGGAGGAGATGCGCGAGTTTGCAATGGGTTACGCTCGTAGCCAGTTTGCTTCTTATGGAATGACATTCCTACCAGAGGAGTACATTGCCCGCTATGCTAACGATATTCTAAAGAACAGAGAAGAAGTTAAGAAGATTCACGAGCGTTTGCTTGATAAAAAGGTTGTTGATTGGTTCAAGGAGAATGTTACCCTCGACACAAAAGAGGTTACCGTTGACGAATTCAACAAACTTCAGAATTAATAGTAAAAAAGAGGATAAAACGAACCGGCAGAAGAAATTTTGCCGGTTTTTGTTTGCCCTTTCAACTTGTTTAATTGGTGCAAATTACATAAATTAGGTTTTGTTTTGACCCAACAATCTGAATATAAAATCTACAAAATCAACAATTACTTGCTATATTGCGTTATCAAAAACAGAATAAATAATTAAAACATATAGCTATGACAGAATTTGAAAAATACGCCCTAAAGCATCGTGGTATCAGCAGTTTATCGATGCACCAATTTAAGTCGGTTACCAGCAATTACATTTCACCAACAATCATTGAGGAACGTCAGCTAAACATTGCTACAATGGACGTATTCTCCCGTCTTATGATGGATAGAATAATTTTCCTTGGTGTACCAATTAACGACGATGTGGCCAATATCATTCAGGCTCAATTGCTTTTCCTTGAATCGACCGACCCTTCAAAGGATATTCAAATCTACCTGAACTCACCTGGAGGCTCTGTATACGCTGGTTTAGGCATTTACGACACTATGCAGTACATCAGTTCCGATGTTGCAACAATATGCACAGGTATGGCTGCCTCAATGGCTGCAGTTCTTTTAACTGCAGGCGAAAAAGGCAAACGTACTGCACTGCCTCACTCACGCGTAATGATTCACCAGCCAATGGGTGGCGCAGAGGGACAAGCATCGGATATCGAAATTACAACCCGCGAAATATTAAAGTTACGCGATGAATTGTACGATATAGTGGCAAAGCACTCCGGCAACAATATTGAACGCATCCGCAAGGATTCTGACCGCGATTACTGGATGACTGCACAGGAAGCCCTTGAGTATGGCATGATTGATGAGATTTTACAACGCGCAAAAAAAGAGTAATACTCTAGAATGAAATGAAAGAAATTAAAGCACCTAAAAGGTGCTTTTTTCGTTTAAAATATATTTAAAAACATATTTAGTGAAAGGAATAAGCTGAGAATGCTAAAAAACTAATGTATATTTTTGATTACAATTTTAAAAACTTAAAGCGTATTATGAAGAACTGTTTAAATTATTTGATTATTGGAGCCTTCTCAATCACACTTTTTGGATGTGCATCGGTTTATAAACCTATAGAGCCTCAATATCAAAACTATATGGCTCATGAACTAACCGATGGTATAAGTCTTTCTTACAAGTATGATGTATTGCAGGAAGCTGGCAATAAAAAAAATGCAAAAAAAGAAGATAAAAATGAAGTAAGAGTAATTGCTGTAAAAATTACAAACAATACCGATAGCACAATATGTATTGGAAAGAATGCTGCCTTTTATTCAGGATACAACCAACTAGCGCCACTTAGTCCTAAAGCGATAAAAGAGCAAATTGGACAATCGCCAGCATCGCATCTTTTATATTTATTGCTAATGCCGATGAACTTATACACTACCAAGCAATCGGATACTGGTACGGAGACCAAAAGTTACCCTATTGGTTTAATAGTTGGACCCGGTATTGCTATTGGCAACATGGTTGTTGCTAGCAATTCTAATTCAAACATGGAGATAGAATTGATTAAAAATGATGTGATTGGCAGAGACATCCAAAAAGGAGAAACAATTTATGGAATTGTTGCCTTTAAAGGAGTAGGATATCTTCCTTTATCAATAAAAAAAATTAAGACCTCTCCCCTATAGCTCTTTAAAACGGTATCTTTCATACCGTTTTTTTATTTCATAAGTTTACCCCAACAATTTATATTAACTTTGTACCGATATAACGAGGGTCAGTAAAATGAAAAATACCGATAAATGTTCGTTCTGTGGGCGCGACAGGAAAGAGGTTAAACTCCTTATTTCAGGGATGGATGGTTTTATCTGCGATTTATGCGCCGAGCAAGCCAACCTGATTGTTAAGGAAGAACTCAAGAAGAAGGGCGATTTTAAGTTGCAGCAGAGCAAACTCCTTAAACCCATTGATATTAAGAAATTTCTCGACCAGTACGTAATTGGTCAGGATGAGGCAAAAAAATACCTCTCTGTGGCTGTTTACAACCACTATAAAAGACTTTTACAAATCGATAAGGGCGACGATGTTGAGATTGAAAAATCGAACATCCTTTTGGTTGGCGAAACCGGAACCGGAAAAACCCTATTAGCTCGCACTATTGCACGAATGCTTCACGTTCCATTCACAATTGTCGATGCAACTGTGCTTACCGAAGCTGGTTATGTAGGCGAGGATGTAGAGAGCATTTTAACAAGATTGCTGCAGGCAGCCGACTACAATGTGGAAGCCGCGGAGAAAGGCATTGTGTTTATCGATGAGATTGATAAAATTGCCCGCAAAGGCGATAATCCTTCAATTACCCGTGATGTTTCTGGGGAAGGCGTTCAGCAAGCAATGCTGAAATTGCTTGAGGGTTCTGTTGTTAATGTCCCACCACAAGGCGGACGTAAACATCCAGAGCAAAAAATGATTGCCGTTGACACCAAGAATATTCTTTTTATATGCGGAGGTGCATTTGAGGGTATTCAAAAGAAAATAGCGCAGCGATTAAATACAACCATTGTTGGATATGGTGCAAGCAAAACCCGTGAGGTAATTGATAAAGATAACCTTTTGCAGTACATTTCTCCACAAGATATGCGTGCATTCGGTTTAATCCCAGAGATTATAGGTCGTTTACCTGTAATCACCTACTTAAATCCTCTGGATAAACACGCTTTGCGCGATATTCTTACTGAGCCAAAGAATGCCATTATCAAGCAGTACATCAAACTGTTCGATTACGATAGCATTCACCTCAAGTTTGAGGATGATGTGCTTGACTACATTGTTGATAAGGCCGTTGAATTTAAGCTAGGGGCACGTGGATTGCGCTCAATTTGCGAAGCAATTATGATTGACGCAATGTTTGAACTCCCAACTGGCGAGCATAAGGAGATGGTGGTAACATCGGAGTATGCTCACGAAAAATTGGAGAAATCGAACCTTAAACGATTAAGAGCAGCGTAGGCTACCTGCGAACATAATCCAAAAAAGTATAGCCCAACCCATCAGCGGTTGGGTTTCCTTTTTGCTCAAGTACCAAATTCCACTCATTGAAATTGATTGCAGGGAAAGTGGTATCACCTTCAAAATTCTCATGAACTGTTGTAAGGTAGAGTTTATTCGCCAGCGGCAGGGCTTGGCGGTACAGTTCGCCTCCACCAACAACAAAAACCTCACTTTCACCCTTCGTTATTTCCAAAGCCTCGTTAAGTGAGTTTACAATAAAGCAGCCATCAATTACCAAATTTGCATTACGCGATACAACAATATTTTTACGGTTTGGAAGCGGCCTGCCAATACTCTCAAAGGTTTTTCGTCCCATAATTATGCTATGCCCCGATGTAAGCGACTTAAAGCGCTTTAAATCCGCTGAGATGTGCCAAAGCAGTTGGTTGTTTCCACCAATCACCCAATTTTCAGCAACCGCAACTATAATTGATAAATTCACCTTATTAGATTTCAGATGTTAGACAAAAGATTTTCAGATTCCATTTTATTAGGCTAAGCATTGTAAAATAACGAACTAAACTGCTATTGCGCCCTTAATATGCGGATGTGGGTCGTAGTCCTCCAGTTTAAAATCCTTAAATTTAAAGTCGAATATCGATTTAACATCAGGATTTATAATCATTTTTGGAATTGGTCGAGGCTCTCGGGTTAGCTGAAGTTTAACCTGCTCAATATGGTTTAAGTAGATGTGCGTATCGCCCAAAGTATGAACGAACTCACCAGGTTTAAGCCCACAAACATCATCATTGTAAGTAAAGCGTATGATGCAATGTTAAATGGAACGCCCAAGAATACATCGGCACTGCGCTGGTATAGCTGGCACGACAATTTGCCGTTGGCAACATAGAACTGGAAAAGTACGTGGCAAGGCGGTAGTGCCATTTTATCGATATCGCCAACGTTCCAAGCGCAAACCAAATGCCTGCGCGAATCGGGCGATTTGGTTAACGAGTTTACAACTTGGGTAATTTGGTCGATATGCCTACCATCGGCAGCAGGCCATGAGCGCCATTGGTAACCATAAATTGGCCCCAATTCTCCATCGGACTTTGCCCATTCATCCCAAATTGTAACGCCATTGGCGTTAAGCGATTTTACATTGGTTTCTCCATTTAAAAACCAAAGTAACTCGTATAGTATAGACTTAAGGTGAAGTTTCTTAGTAGTAAGCAAAGGAAACCCTTTCTCTAGGTCGAAACGCATTTGATGCCCAAACACACTGATAGTCCCTGTTCCTGTTCTATCAGTCTTTTCAACTCCGTTCTTTAGAATATGGTCTAGCAGCTCTAAATATTGAACCATCGCAATAAATTTTTATGCGATAAAGTTACTAATTTGAAATTTTAGAGAAGCAGGTTGTTAATATCAATTAATAAATA
>CAZTVY010000190.1:0-5693 GCA_964617235.1 uncultured Rikenellaceae bacterium
AAATAGGGTTGTTGCAACCTTATCCTATTCAAAAAATGGCGAAAGATTTAAAGAAACAAAATCAATTATGCTGCCCTCTGCAATAAAAGCAGAACTTACTGATATTCCAAATGTTTTTTCGCCTAACGGCGATTCTGTAAACGACGAATTTACTTTTACTGCGGCAGGAACTCCTCGTTTTGTTCTTAGGATTATGTCGCGTTCAGGTGCTTTGCTTTACGAGCATGAGTCCGATGTAGTTCGCTGGGATGGTAGGAATGAGCAAGGTAACGAATTGGCTGAGGGAATATACTACTACATTATCGAGGATTTAACAAACACCTATGAGCCTGCCACAGGCTTTGTGTATTTGTTTAGAGGCAAGAAATAATCAGGATAGTTTCTTTACAAATTTAAGGTGTGTGTTCTGATAGCCCAAGCGGAAATAGAATTCTTGTGCTCTTTTGCGGAATACTTTTGTGGTTAACTCAATTTCTTCTAATCCTAAATCTTTTGCTATCCTTTCGGCTTCGTGCATTAGTTTAGTTCCTACACCCATTGAACGATACTCGTTAAAAACGTTCAGTTCCTGCAATTCGCAGGTTGGCTTTGAGTGGTGAAGTATGCGCTGAACATGGATACTCAAAAATCCAACCACTGTTTCATTGTACTCTGCTATTAAATACAATATCTCCGCGTTCCTGATATTTGCGTTATATATCGACTTAAAGGCCTCAAAATCCAATTTGGTATCTTCCAAATCGCAGATTAATTCGTAAACTATGTTCAAATCCCTCAATTCTGATGGCCTGATTTCAATATCATTCATCGTTAACTGTTTTTTTCCAGTACCAAATAGGCTAATGGGATTTTGCTTTTAATCACTTCAAGTTTGATTATTCTAAAACCCAGAGCACTAATATAATTTTCATGACCTGCCACACTCCACTTATTCTCGGCCTTAAACCCTGATAAACTCATAAAAATTGAAATAAACCTCGACTTAAAGTTTTCGCCATGGCAGAATGTTGGGAGAATAATTTTCCCATCATCCTTAAGTACTCTTTTCATTTCCATTAGAGCAACATTTGGCTCCTTAAGCAAATGCAGCAGGTTCGATGCAATTACTCTATCGAATTTATCATTCTCAAATGGCAAATTGTATGCGTCGCAACAAGCAAAATCGATATTCTGAACACCTTTATGACGTTGAGTTTGCTTTGCAACCTCAATCATCTGTGCCGATAGGTCTACAGCATCAATATGGTTAACTAAATCAGAAATTTCGAATGTGATTAGTCCTGGTCCTGTTGCCACTTCCAAAACAGAATCAACTCCATTAACATCTGCTTTAATTTGACTGTATAGTTCGGCATAGGCTTCGGAAAGATTTCGGCTGATAAATCCGCTATAATGCTTTGCGAATTTATCCCATATCCATACCCCTTTACTTGAAACTTCCATACTTTATCAAATATTCTGCTTGTGAAAAATCTTATACAATTCAAACCAGGTTATACTTGCAAAACCTGCAGCAGCACAAATAATCTGTTGCACAAAGGTTACCTTCTCGAACTGGAATAAATCTAGAAGGAAAGGAATATTCAAAATTAGCACTAAGAAAAGAATAGCACCACCAACAACCCATCTAACGGCTTTATTAGGTGTAACCATAATTTTAAAAATGCTGTTCGACCAAGATCTGTTCGATAGAATTACTGCAATATTCGATGCAATCAATGAGATAAATGTAAAGGTACGTACTGCTTTCTCGGAATAGCCCAACTTATAGCCAATAAAGTAAACCAGCAATCCAATGATTAAGATTCCAACACCTTGCATACAGCTGAGGAATATCTTTTTAGCCCCAAAGAATGGCTCCTTTATATCTTTCGGTGGGCGAGTCATCACATTCTTCTCCTCAGGCTCAGCCTCAAAAATTATCGAACAAGCAGGGTCGATAATCAACTCCAAGAAAACGATATGCACAGGCCATAAAATCAATGGAAGGTCAGCAAAAAGTACAGGGATTAATGATAAACCTGCAATAGGCACGTGAATGGCAAAAATGTATCCAAGAGCTTTTTGAAGGTTATCAAAAATTCTTCGCCCCATTTTTACAGCGCCCACTATCGATGCAAAATTATCGTCCATAAGCACTAGCGATGAGGCCTCGCGAGCTACGTCGGTACCCTTTTCGCCCATTGCAATTCCAATGTTGGCAGCCTTTAATGCAGGTGCATCGTTAACGCCATCGCCAGTCATAGCGACAATTTCGCCATTGCGCTTAAGCGCATTCACAATTTTAAGCTTCTGCTCGGGAACTACTCTTGCAAAGATGTTCACATCCTTAATTCTCTCGGATAGTTCTTCCTCTGTCATCTGCTGTAACTCAGGACCAGTAATACATTTGTTGTGATTATGTAGCCCAATATCTTTACCAATGTTCATTGCGGTTACAGGATAATCGCCAGTAATCATAATTACTCGAATACCCGCACGGTAACATTCAGCCACAGCCATTGGAACAGTCTCACGAATTGGGTCAGAAAGACCAATTAAACCGACAAACTCAAATTCAAAATCGTGCTGAATTGGGGGTAAGTCCCCATCACCAATTCCAGCCTTTGCTACTCCCAAAACCCTCAGGCCTTCGGAGGCCATTTGAGCTACTGCCTTTTGATACTGCGAAAGTGTTTCACCCTTTAAATGGCATAAGTCGAAAATTGCTTCAGGAGCACCCTTTGCAGCAATTACTTTTTTGTTGGTTCCCGTATTGGTAAACACCCTCGACATTGCCAGTAAATCCTTCGACAAAGGATACTCCTTCTCCATTACCCAATCTATATGGATATGCTCTGTGTTTAATAAGTACTCCTCGCCGATTCTTGTAATGGCACTTTCCATTGGGTCGAATGGATTAACCTGACTGGCCAAAATACCATACTCAATCACCAAATGGAAAGGTTCTGAGAACTCAGTTTTTGATGACATATCGATAAAACCTTTACCATTGTAAAGTTTGGTAATGGTCATTTTATTCTGAGTAAGTGTGCCTGTTTTATCGGTACAAAGCACAGTTGCAGAGCCTAAGGTTTCAATTGTGGCTGGTTTGCGGGTCAATACGCTTTTTTTTGATATGCGCCAAGCGCCTAAAGCCAGAAATACGGTGAGCACAACAGGGAACTCCTCGGGAAGCATAGCCATTGCGAGCGTTATGCCTGCAAGGAATCCTTTAAGCAAATCGCCGCGAGTTAGGGTGAATACTACAATAACTAAAACACATAACGCAATTCCAATTATTGCAAGGCGTTTTACCAACACACCCATCTCTTTCTTAAGTTGGGTAGGCTCTTCCTCAACCGACTCCAATGCCTTGCCAATTTTACCAATCTCAGTATTTACGCCAATGTGTTTTACCCTTGCAATACCGTTTCCCTGAATAATCATTGACCCAGAGTAAACCCAAGGAATATCGTCTCCTCCGGGAATAAAATCCTTATCGCCATCGAGCCATTCTCTTTTTCTGACAGGAACCGATTCGCCTGTCAGAAGCGATTCATCTGCCATTAAATTGTTGCAATCGAGCACTATTGCGTCGGCAGGAACTCTATCGCCCTCCTGTAGGATAATTATATCATCCGTAACAACCTCTTTCCCGGAAATACGTATAGTTTGACCATTACGGATTACAAGAGCTCTGGGACTCGCCAAATCCTTAAGAGCATCAAGAGCTTTTTCAGTTTTTTTCTCCTGATAGAACTCAATACCCATTATCACAAACACAAAACCAAGAAGCATAAGGCCTTCCTGAATATCGCCAAGAATAAGGTATAAAGTACCGCAAGCCACAAGAAGCAGGAACATTGGCTCCTTCACCACACCAATGGCAATTTCCAAAACATTTTTTGGTTTGGACGAAGGTAGCTCATTGAATCCTTCGCTGGCTTGCTTGGCTGCAACCTCTTGGTCCGTTAAACCAAAATACTTCTCAGTGTGCGATTTTTTTCCCATAATCCGCAAAATATGTTAGAATAATCTAACTAGTTAGATAGAAAATTATTTATTCGATAAAACTCTATTTAAAAGAACCACAAGTATTTCGCGCTCGGTTTTGCTAAGTCTTTTGCTAACAGATTCGGCTATTTGCTTGTGGGCAAAATCGTGCATTTGATTTATCTTCTTACCCTTCTCTGTAAGGTGTAAATGAGAACTTCGCCTATCCTCATCGGATTGAACCTTGTAAACATACTCTCTCTCAATAAGTTTATCAATGGCAACCGTAACGGTTGGCTTAGTCAACTTTAAAGATGTTGCCAACTCAGTGATGTTTGGATTTTCAAGTTGATTGATGGTTTCCAAATAATTCATCTGGGTGAGGGTAAGTTCCGAAAGGCCAAATTGCTCCTTTGCCAATTCCTCAACCTGAGTCATCATAGTGGACAACTTCGATATTATTTTTTCCAGTTCATTCACGCATCAAATATAGTTAGAATATACTAACAAATAAAAAAATAACCATAATTTTTAAAAAAAATCAGGCATACGCCACTAATCAAGGCTTTTGATAGTACTCAGTAATAGTTCTATAACATTATTGGCATTCTTGCTAAAAATTGACAGCACCTCCTCCCAGCTAACAGGCGGCTCATCCTCTTTCCAGCAGTCGTAGTCGGTGCTCATTGCAATTGCGGCATAAGGAATTTTCAACTCATTGGCTAAACTGGCCTCTGTAGCAATGGACATATTAATAACATCGGCTCCCCAACTCCTAAACATTCTGGATTCAGCACGAGTTGAGAAACGAGGTCCTTCAATAGTTACTACAGTACCTTTTGGATGAATTTTGATTCCTAATCTATGTGCATTATCGAAGATGATTCTCCTGAGCGATTCATCGAAGGGGTCAGCCATTCCAGGATGAGCAATTCCTGTGGCAAAACTATCGAAGAAAGTATTTGCTTTTTTCTTTGTAAAATCTATAAACTGGTCGAGCAGAACAAAATCGCCTCGGCCAATTTCCTGACGTAAACTGCCGCACGCGGTTGTGGCAATGATTGCATCTACATTCTGCTCTTTCATAGCATAAATATTGGCTCTGTAGTTGACCTCGGTTGGGCTATACTGGTGGCTATATCCGTGACGCGATAGCAAAACGACCTGGCAATTGCCAATATTCCCTATTTTGAGTGTAGATGAAGGATTACCGTAAGGGGTAACAACCTCAACCTCTTTTGCATTTTGCAATATATCAGGTTTATCGAGCCCTGAACCACCAATTATACCAACAGTCTTCATATCGTGCAATTTATTCCATTCCTAATTCAATCATTTTATCGACAATAATCTTTGCGGCCAATTCCACATTTATACCAAAAGATACCACACCCTCCTCGTGTCCGGCCATAACCAACAATTTTGATTTTGGCAATTCGGTTTTACTGTAAAGTCGAACCATCTCTTTGGCCATCTCGGGGGTACCATACTCGGCCTTTTTATCGGTTGTAGGCACTTTATACATCAAACTTTTCCACATCTCACGGTGATGAACGTGTACAACAGCATTAATGCTTGGGTCGCATTGGTAAAGTATTGCGTGTGTCATCGATTCCGATGATGCGATAATTGGTCCAACAGCATCAACAGTATTCCTATGAACATTGAAACTTGTAACCAAGGTATAATGCTCGTTGGTTAATTCGGAGTGTTGGCCC
>CAZTVY010000191.1:0-5631 GCA_964617235.1 uncultured Rikenellaceae bacterium
TCTTAAAACAATCTCAAATATATAAAGAATTTAAATCATATCCATATATGTAACGTAAAAAACTAAAATTTCGGACATTTTATGTACCTATATTTTCGTTTTCCCTTTTTATACTCAAAATTCCACCCTAAGGTTACCTCGTGCGACGAAGTTGGTAATCCTCTGAAGCCATACTGAAAAATACTAAAATCATAACTATATCCCATTCTAAAAACATCGTCGGCATAACCTGCCGTAATAATAAATGAATGGCTATTAAAACTCAGATTCTCGCGGAGCCATAATCCAGCAACAACCCTATAGCGTGAAAAGTAAAAACCAATATTTAACTGATCAAAATCTCCCTGATGAATGTATATTACGTTAGGCGAGAAAATAAGTTCATCCTTAAACCTATACCATTTGTACAAATTGTAATCGGCTCCTAAGTGAAGTGTGTATTTACGGGGGATGTAGGCCTTGTGATCCATGTACGTTGCTTCCACTGGTTGTAATATATGATGAACGGCAACTCCTCCATAAAAATTATCATAATCGCCAGCAACTCCTAAACTAAAATCGTAATTCCAAGATGTAAATCCAGGATATTCCTGCGTTCCAGTAACATTTCCTCCAATATCAAGCATATCAGGGAATACCAATCCCGAGTAGTTCCGAGTTCGCATTATTACGCTGGTTTGAAGGCCAAACCTCAAATGTGAATTGTAAGACGGCTGAATGCCATAGGCATATACGACATCAACCGAGGTTCTTGAAAAAATACCTTTTCCTTCAACATCCGAAACAATGTTGAAACCTATGCCGCTCTTTATAGCCTGAATTGTTCTATCGTAACTAGCGCCATAAGTTGTATAAGGCATGTCCAGTAACGTCCATTGATTTCTATATATTAATCCAAACCGAATATACTTGCTTGCACCAGCATATGCTGGGTTTAAATTGAGGGGATTAAAGAAAAGTTGGGAAAAAACAGGATCTTGCCCAAAACTTTTTGAACATGATAATGTTATGAAGAATAGTAAGAATATAGCTAAATGCTTTCTTGTCATTTAAAATATCAAGGCAATGAAAATATTATAATAACAACTACGTTTTTTCGTTTTTATTGTTATAGCTTTTGAATGGTAAAGGTAAAATAAAGTTTTGTTTATTTGCAAAAGAAATCATTTTTCAACAATGCGCCAGATTATAATCACACTGTTTTTAATTACTAGATTTTATTCATCAATAGCACAAGAATCATTACTCCGAACTATTGATTGGTCGACAAAGGATATTGAAAACCATAATTTTTTATGGTTTGAAAATGCCATTTACCCAGATCCATCCACAATGGCTCCATCCTATTTTGAGTTAATTGGACTGGACGAATTAGGTGTTGTTGATGTTAACAACTTAAATGTTTATAGTGAAAAATGGGAACCTCTGAACGAGTTGGACAAAGCAAAAATCACCAATATAAATTCGCTTAAAAATAACACTACAAGCTACTCTGTCTCAAAAGAACGAGGCAAGAGTTACCTGCAAATTACAATTCCAACAATACGACATATCAACAATAATTTCGAAAAATTAGTTTGTTTTTCCATATCTATTTCTCAAAAAAACACTGCTCAAAAAAATATTGTCAATAAAAATATCTCTAAAACTTCATCGGTACTAAGCGCAGGCAAATGGATTAAGATTAGTGTTGAAAACAGTGGAGTTCACAAAATAACCTACTCAGAGTTACAAAACTCAGGGCTTGCGAACCTTTCTAATATAAGCGTTTGGGGTAATGGCGGGAAAAAACTTCCGTATATGAACAGCGAACCATCATCTAACGATTTAAACCCTATACCTATATATATTGAGAAGGGTACAGATGGAATTTTCAACCAGGGCGATTACATTCTATTCTATGCAGAAGGGCCAAGAACATTATCGTACAATTCATCTGCAAGTATGTGGACTTTAGAACAGCATCCGTACACAAAAAAGATACAATATTTTTTAACAACGGATCAAACTCCGCGAATAATTGAAACATCACCCACTCCTTCGGGAGGAGTAACCAATAATGTTAATGCCTACGATGCAATTGTTACTTTTGAGCAAAATGACACCAACCTTGTAAAATCGGGCAGGGAATGGTTTGGAGAATCGTTCGACATTACAACAACCCGCAGCTACAACACAAACCTTACCGACCCAGAACTAGGTAGTACTCTCAAAATTTGGGTTAGAGCCGCAGCACGGTCATCATCATCCAGTAATTTTCAAGTAAAGGTAAATTCGCAATCGCTAGGATACCTTAGTTTGAATGGTGTGATTATTGGTGATGAACTGGCCGACGTTGCTTCGGTTAACAGTCAAGTTTACACCACTACAATTCCTCCTAGTAATTTAACGGTTGAATTAATCTACAATAAGTCTAATTCATCCTCCATTGGTTGGCTTGACTTTATAACCATTAACGCAAGACAAAACCTTTCCTACAAAGGAAATCAACTAGTGTTTAGAGATAACCAAAGCGTTGGAATTGGAAAAATATCGCAATTCACCCTCCAAAATGCCAATTCAAATACAAAAATATGGGACATTACTAATATCAACGAAACCAAGCAACTTCAGCCACAACTATCAGGCAACCTATTAACCTTTAAGCAGGAGACTGAGACCCTTAAACAATTTATTGCCTTTGAGCCAAGTAATACAATGAATGTAACTTTTGTAGGCGAAGTGCCAAATCAGAATTTACTTGGTTTAAACCAACCCGACATGGTTATTGTTACCCATCCTATATTTTTACAACACTCCAACGAAATTGCCTCGCTTCATGAAGAAAAAGATGGGCTAAGTGTTGCCGTGGTAACCAATGAGCAGGTTTATAATGAATTCTCGTCTGGAAACCCTGATGTTAGTGCCATTCGAAATCTTATGCGAACACTTTATAAAAGGGCCAGCGGAGAGTCTGAGATGCCAAAGTATCTGCTTCTCTTTGGCGATGGTTCCTATGATAACTTGTCGAATACCCTAAGCAATACAAACCTCATTTTGACTTACCAATCGGACCGCTCTATCAACAAGACTAACTCTTTTGTGACCGACGATTTTTTTGGATTACTCGATGATAATGAGGGAGAAGCTGATGGTTTACTTGACATTGGAATTGGAAGACTGCCTGTAAAAAACCTAGAAGAAGCCGATATTGTGGTAAATAAAATCAAGAATTACATGAATGGCAATAACAATGGGATATGGCAAAATCAACTTTGCTTTATTGGCGATGATGAGGATGGGAATGTACATATGCAAGATGCCAATACCCTTGCCGAGTATATAGAAACAAACCACAAGGAGTATAATGTTCAGAAAATATACTTTGATGCATATAAACAAATTACCTCTTCGGGCGGAGCAAGTTATCCTGATGTTACTAATGCAATAAACACAACTGTTAATAATGGCGCACTCCTTGTAAACTATACAGGACATGGCAATGAACGATGGCTCTCGCACGAAAAAGTATTGATGCTAGATGATGTGCTTTCGTGGAAAAACTCAAATGCTCTTTCGCTCTTTGTAACTGCAACGTGTGAGTTTAGCCGTTTTGACGATTACAATATGACCTCAACAGGTGAGTGGATTCTGCTTTCGCCCAAGGGAGGTGGGGTTGCACTTCTATCAACCACTCGTTTAGTTTATTCAAGCCCTAACTTTGTTCTTAATTACAATTTTGTAAAAAATATTTTCAAAAGAAATGCCGATGATTCCTATAATAATTTAGGAGATTTAGTTCGTATTACAAAAAATCTATCGGGCACTGGGTATAATAAACGTAACTTTTCACTTCTAGGAGATCCAGCTCTAAAACTTCGATACCCTAAGAAAAAGTTAGAAATACTAACTGTAAACAATACGCCCGTTGCTGAACCAATTGACACACTAAAGGCTCTTAGCGAAATTAACTTAACAGGAAAGGTTTCTTATTTTAATGGTGCGAATGATGAGAGTTTCAGCGGAATAGCAACTATTACTGTTTTTGATAAGGCAAAATTAATTACTACCCTTGCAAATGACGGTGGTAGTACTATGACTTTCGCCTCAAAAGAAAATATACTTTACAAAGGTAAAGCAACCGTAGAGAACGGTAGTTTCTCAATCAACTTTATTATACCAAAGGACATTAACTACCAATATGGTAATGGACGAATAAGCCTTTATGCTGAGAACGAAACTGAAACGGCAATGGGTTATAACGAAACTGTTACCGTTGGTGGAATAAACTCAAACTCTGTAATTGACAACAATGGTCCATTAATTAAGATTTATTTAAACGACGAAAACTTTGTAACCGGGGGAATGTCGGATCCAAACCCCAGATTTTTAATTAAACTCTCCGACGAAAGTGGAATAAATACTACGGGTATTGGCATTGGTCACGATATTGTAGCCACATTATCTCCACTTAACCAACAGGAACAAAAATTCAACCTAAATAATTACTACCAGTCTGTTATTGATGATTTCAAATGCGGAACAATTGATTATCAAATGAGTAACCTTACTCAGGGTTTACATAAGTTAAAGGTTAAAGCATGGGACATATATAATAACAGCTCTGAAACTGAAATTGCATTCAATGTGACCACTGGAGAACAACTAAAACTCGAAAACTTTTTTAACTATCCAAATCCCTTTTCTGACAATACATCGTTCTACTTTGAACATAATAAACCTGATACCAATCTCGATATTGAAATCCAAATATTTAATTTTTCCGGGATGCTTTTGCAACGTCTTTCATATAACGAAACAAACCCAGGGAACTATAGAATAGGGCCACTATCATGGACCGGGAACACTTATACTGGTAACAAATTGGACAAGGGCATTTATATCTGTAAATTAACTGTTAAGTCCTCCGATGGATATAGCGCCAGCAAACACTTAAAAGTTATGATCATGAGATAAAACCAACCTATTTTCACTAAATCTGAACTCTCAATGCAATAATTTATTTAATTTCTCGTTTACGATTTGTTTTGAACAAATCATTAAATTTGCCGCTTAAATTAATTTATATGTTTAAAAGATTTTTCTCAATTTTTGCCATACTTGGCCTATTATTAATCTCAAATGTTTCAAAGGGACAATTTGATGACGATGTTTCGCTGACTGGAGGTTTAAACGCTCTTAAGGTTGCTGTTCCCTTTTTAACAATCGCACCTGACTCTAGGGCTGGAGCAATGGGCGATGTTGGAGTTGCTACACAACCCGATGGTTACTCTCAGCATTGGAACCCTGCAAAGTATCCTTTTATTGATAAAAAATGGGGAGTAGCTTTCTCCTACACTCCATGGCTAAGAAATCTGGTAAACGATATTAACTTATCCTACCTTTCTGGTTATTACAAACTCGACGAAAACCAAACTATTAGCGGCTCTCTTTTATATTTTTCGATGGGTGAAATAACATTTAGATCTAACAACGCTGAAGATCCTCCCATTAAATTCTTTAATCCAAATGAATTTTCGTTGGACTTTGGGTACTCCAGGAAGTTCTCGGATTATATTTCTGGAGCATTGGCATTTAGGTATATCAGATCCGATTTAACTGGAGGTTACTCACAGCCTGGTCAGGCTGCAG
>CAZTVY010000192.1:0-5618 GCA_964617235.1 uncultured Rikenellaceae bacterium
AGTGGCATACTCAAATTGAAACAGCCCAAAATTTTGTATTCAGGGCAGATGCCGATACTGTAATATTTCTCAATAGTATATGGGAGAAACCTTTTCTGGACTTTAGTATTGAAGGGCAAGACGGTATAACTAGCCTAATGAATGGTCTTTTTGGGTTTAACAAGGCCATGAACAAGCAAAGCAAGGAGTTATTTATTTATGCGTCTTCAATTGAAGGTACTTCTTGGTTTTTTGTGAAGGTGATTGATTATGATGAGGTATATGAGTACTTAAGTTTAGGTCTAATTTCTATAATTCTTTTAACAATTCTTCTTGTTACTTTTCTTTCTTTTGCAATGCTTGCGTATTACTATTACCTGAGAAAAAACGATTACGTAAAAACGTTAATTGGGGAACGAAAAGTTAGCAGTTATTACAAGGAGTTCCAAACAATACTATACAGCATTGCTGATGGGGTAATTACAACCGATGTGAATGGTTGTGTTACAAAAATGAACTTTGTTGCGGAAAAATTAATGGGCGTAAAGGAGGAGGATGCTTTTAGTTTGCCAATTTACGAAATCATTGAAAATCAGGATTGCATTGAAAAGTTGGTTCTGGATGTTATAGGTAAACAGCAAGCACTAAGTATTGAGTGTGATGTTTCAAGGGGCACCGTCGAATCAGGTATAGTTCATATATCTATTAATGCATCGCCAATTTTTGACGAACACGATGAAATACAAGGGGTAGTGTTGATTGTACATGACAAAACTATTGAAAATGCTGCATCAAAGAGGATTGCAGAGAGCGAAGCGCGTTACCGAATGCTTTTCAATAATATGACTCAAGGCTTTGCCTTACATAGCATTATACTTGATGAAAATGCCAATCCTAAGGATTATAAATTTATTGATATTAACAAGGCATTCGAGGAACTTACAGGTTTGGAAAGAGACAAGGTTATAGGCCATTCCGTACTTGAATTAATGCCTAGCACCGAAAAATACTGGATTGATTCTTATGGAGAAGTTGCCTTAAATGGAAGTTCTATTCGTTTTGAGAATTACTCTGCAGAACTTGACCGTTACTACGATGTTTGGGCATTTTGCCCTCAATTAGGTCAATTTGCTGTAATATTCTCGGATATTACTGAGCGCAGAAAGGCTGAAGAGGAGGTTCGGCAAAAGAATGAGTTTATCCAAACTGTGTTGGATAATTTGCCAATAGGTATTGCGCTAAACAAGATTAACGAGGGCGACGCTACCTACATGAACAAAAAATTTGAGGAAATTTATGGTTGGAGCAAGGACGATTTATCTAGCATAAGTACCTTTTTCGAAAAAGTCTATCCCAATAAGGAATATCGCGAAAAATTGATTGAGCAAATCGTTACCGATATCAATTCGGGTAATCCTGAACGAATGAAATGGAACAATATCATTGTAACGCGGAAGGATGGAGTACAAAGAATGGTTAATGCAGTAAATATTCCCTTACTGGCACAGAATACTATGGTTTCAACTGTTATGGATATAACCGAAATCAAGTTGGCCGAGGAGGCCGCTCGTGAGGGTGAGGAACTTTTCCGAAGTATGTTTTACGATAGTTTTTCAGTAATGCTCATAATCGACCCAATTACCAGAGTTCTGGTTGATGTTAACCAATCGGCTGAGCGGTTTTATGGTTGGAATAAAGATGAGATGCTAAAGATGAGGATTGATGATATAAATACTTTACCAACAGATAAACTTGAATTTGAGATAAATAATGTGTTGAACCAACGACGAGCAATATTCGATTTTAAGCATAGAATAAAGAGTGGCGAAAAACGAGATGTAGAAGTGGTTTGTAGTAGAATTACTATTAAGGGTAAACACTTTCTTCATTCTATTGTGTACGATATTACAGAACGGAAAAAAGCCGAAGAGCAAGTTGTAAAACTTAAAAAGGGTATTGAGCAAAGCCCTGCAATAGTAATAATTGCTGATTTAAATGGGAATATTGATTATGTAAATCCAAAATTTGTTGAGGTTACAGGTTATTCCGTTGAAGAAGTTTTAGGAAAGAATCCAAGAATCTTAAAATCGGGTTATCATCCTGATGAAGTTTATAAAATAATGTGGGACACAATCTTGGCGGGGAGTGATTGGAAAGGAGAGTTGCTCAATAAGAAGAAAAATGGAGATTTGTACTGGGAGTCTACAAGTATATCGCCAATCAGAGACGAGAATGGAAAAATTAAATACTTCATTGCTGTTAAAGAAGATATAACCGAACGAAAACAAATTGAGTTTGAGTTATACGAAAGAGATTTAAAACTTAAGGAACAGAACGAAGAATACCAAGCAATTAATGAGGAACTTACCGAAAGTAACGAAAGAATCAGGGCAATAAACAAGGAACTTATATTTGCTCGTGAGATTGCGGAGGAGAACGATAGGCTTAAGTCTGCTTTTCTGGCAAATATGAGCCACGAGTTACGTACTCCCATGAACGGAATTATTGGTTTTGCTGAGTTGCTTAAACGCCCGCAAATGACCGATGAGGATAGGATTAATTACACCAAAATTATTGAGCAAAGCGGACAGCGGTTGCTTGAACTAATTAATAATCTAATTGACATTTCGAAGATTGAGGCAGGGCAGGTTAAGGCAATTATAAATACTGTCGATGTCTCAACAGAGCTCAATCATTTATATAGTTTCTTTAGGTTGGAGGCAGAAAATAAAGGACTTTGTTTAATACTTAATGGAGGAAAAGGGTTGCCCGAGTTATCGTTGGCAACCGATAAGCAGAAGTTTATATCGGTAATTACAAACCTAATAAAGAATGCCATTAAGTTCACACCCAAGGGTACAATTGATTTCGGGTTCGATATTGGGCAGGACGATGTTGAGTTTTGGGTTTCCGATACAGGAATGGGTATTCCTAAGAAATTCCAGAACAGAATATTTGAGAGGTTTGTACAAGGCGATACATCTCTCTCTCGGCCATACGAAGGCGCTGGATTGGGATTAGCCATATCAAAATCGTATGTTGAACTTTTAGGTGGTAAAATATACTTCGAATCCGAAGAGGGATTGGGAACATCATTCTTCTTCACATTACCATTCTCTAAATCCAGAAAGTATAACAAAAAGGGATTTAACGACTCAAAGGAGATAGAGATTACGAACAAAAACTTAACTGTTCTTATTGCTGAGGACGATAAGTATTCCATGGCTTACCTCCGAAGCCTTATGGAACCATACGTTAAGAAAATATATATGGCTGAGACAGGCCAAAAGGCACTGGATATAGCCCGGGCAAAACAAAATATCGACCTCATACTAATGGATGTTCGATTGCCCGATATAAATGGACTAGATGTTACTCGTACTATAAGAGAATTCAATCCAGATATCAAGATTATTGCCCAAAGCGCATTTGCTTTACCCGAGGATAAATTGGCAGCAAAAAAAGCAGGATGTAACGATTATGTTGTAAAGCCAATAATCCCAAGCGATTTATATCAGTCCATTATTAATTGCTTCGACGGGAATAAAGCAAGCCGTCCGCTTAACATAAAGAATTTGTAACTTTACCCAAATTTAAATTAGAATTCTTGATGCAAAAGCGTGTTCAACCCTACGCTGTTTTCAGCGATGGTTGTGGAAATATTTTTGAGGACACTCAGCTGTTTGCAGTGGGTCGTTCGGGCGAGAAGTTGTACCCGCTTTATTTGGATGAGATGATTCCTTTGCCCTATGGTAGCGATTTATTTGAACTACCTGGTCGCAAAACACTAGGCTATAATCGTAAAGGCGAATTAGTCACAAAGAAGGATGGTTTTGCCTGTGCGGCATTTATTGCTCCTGCCAATACTCAACTCTCCATTGCCGCTTGGAAGAATGAAGTTAACGCTCCTGTTCTGCCGCTTTATGCCTACACAGCGGTTGGCTGGTACAAAGGTCAGTTCTATGTTCCTGCAGTTAGGATTGATTCCGATACCCGTCAGGATTGCGAACATTTTAATCAGAAGGTAATTATTAAGCGAGGGAAGGAGATACTAAAAAAATATCCAAAAAATCGCTTGGTTCATCATTTAGTGGAGAATTGTGCTTTTGGCTATTTATGCCCCGCTGCACGGAATTTTGTAATGGATAGGTGGGAGGCGCCTGTGCCAACATCGCCAAGCTGTAATGCCCGTTGCGTTGGCTGTATATCATTGCAGGATAAAATGGAATCGCCAATTTCAGAAACCCAGCATCGGTTGGATTTTGTCCCCACTGTCGATGAAATAGTTCAGTTCACAGTTCCTCACTTGGAGAATGCTCCAAATTCCATAATGAGTTTTGGTCAAGGGTGTGAGGGCGAGCCCCTGATGCAGTGGGAATTGTTGCGCGATGCAATAAAAGCCGTCCGTGCAAAAACAAATAAAGGAATAATCAACCTAAATACTAATGGAAGCAAGCCTCGGGCTGTTGAAGAACTATTCAAGGCTGGGCTCGATAGTATCCGAGTAAGTATGAACTCTGCTCAGGAGAAATGGTACAATATGTACATTCGCCCTGTTAACTTTACCCAAGCTGATGCTTGGGAATCGTTACGGGTTGCAAGGCGCTATAAACGCTGGGCTTCCATTAACTACTTTGTAATGCCCGGAGTTACCGATACGCAGGAGGAGTTAAATGCTTTAAAAGGTTTGATTTCCGATACAAAACTCAGCATGATTCAATGGCGCAACTTCAACATTGACCCCGACTGGCTATTCAACAGAATTGAGTATAAAGATTCTGGCGAACCAATAGGAGTTAAAAATGTTATGGATATCATTAAACGGGAGTTCCCTCACGTTTACTTTGGATATTTTAATCCTCATAAGGATGTTATTCTAAAGAATTTGGTCGATTACTAATTTCAAATTAATTTATACCGATGGAAACCTATTTGTGCAAAAGTTGCAACATCAAATTTGAGGCAACTGGGGTTAAAGAGGAGTGGATTGATGCGGCTTTTGGCCCTTGCAGCAAAATGTTGGCAAACTGCCCTGAGTGCAATGCTGTATGTGAAGAGTACAGAGCGCCCAAGCAAAGTTCAGGGCAACGGAGTTTTCATAGCCATACGCCCGCCTGTGGGTCGTGTTGTGGAGGCTGTGGTTTGTAGTAAAGCAAAAGGGTGGAATCTCCACCCTTTCTTCTTTTATTGTAGTTCCAAATTACCATTGGTTTGCATCGTAATCTGGAATTTTTTTCACATTCTTGGCTACGTCTTGGCCTTTATCGTTTTTTGCGACGGTGAACTCAACCATATCGCCCTCAATTAGTTCATCAAAATCGCCATCGGCAACATCAATGTAATGAAAGAATAGGTTGTTAGGTGGATACTGAATAAATCCATAGCCACTATTTATTTTAAGAATTCTCGATTGCTTAACCTCTTCAGAGGTTTCCTCAACTGGTTCTTGACGTGGTTGTCCAAAATCCTGAACGGTAAATAGGTTTGTAGTAAGTTTATCGTTGCTCTTTAATCCAGAGTTAATAAGGTCGTGCATTGCAATTGGGTATGTTACTTCGCGCAATAACTCTTGTGAAGTACGGGGTGTTACATCGCGGCCTTGGTCGGCGGTGTAATCAAAATCCCACGATAGCACCATT
>CAZTVY010000193.1:0-5612 GCA_964617235.1 uncultured Rikenellaceae bacterium
TTGGGTCTATTTGGGTTAGAGCATCGCTAATAATTTCGGCCGAAATTCCCTTTGCCCTGAGGGCTGTGGCAATCTTAACTCTACCCCATTTACTAATTCTGCTTTTGTCGCGGACAAACATTGCGGCATACCTTGTGTCATCAACAAATTTATCGGAAGTGAGGCTGTTAATTACCCATGCAATATCTGTAGTTTCCATTTTCCACAGAATCATCTTCTGCCTTAAATCGCCTGTGCATTTTTCGCTACGGGCACAAAGGTACTGTAGGCGCAAGAGCGCTTTTTCTTTATCGATATGTATTTCTTTTGTCTGCAACGTATAAGTTTTCGGTTGTGGGTTATCAAATCACAAAATTTCTTCCAAAGGCCATTCTGTCTTTTCCGTTGATATCCTTTCTAATTTCCACATCACTAAAGCCAATACCAATAAGCATATCCTTTATTTCACTACCAAAAGCCTCGTTTATTTCAAAGTAGATTTGTCCGTTGGGTTTAAGCCAATTTTTGGATTTTTGGGCAATTGTCCTGTAGAACACCAATGGGTCGTTATCGCTAACAAAGAGCGCTAGGTGAGGTTCAAAATCAGTTACGTTTCGGCTCATCAGTTGCTTCTCCAACTCTCTAACATAGGGAGGGTTGCTAACAATAATATCGTAAGGAGCACCTTCAATCTCCAATAGTTCAAGAATATCACCAATTATAAAATCAACATTAACGCCGTTCCTTATCGCATTTCGTTTTGCAACACTAAGAGCATTTTCTGAAACATCTAAAGCCGATACTTCGGCATTAGAAAGATATTTGGCCAACGAAATGGCAATACAACCCGAACCAGCCCCAATATCCAATATCTTGGGTGAACAACTTTTATTATTGCTGATTATCCAATGTACCAACTCTTCGGTCTCGGGCCGAGGAATGAGTACGCTTGGGTTTACCTCAAAAACCATATCCATAAAATCCGCGTCGCCTATAACATACTGAACAGGATTTCCTTTTTTGAGTTCATCCAAAATTTCAAGAATTCTGTTTGAAATTTCACTACTTAATAAGTCGTTTGGATTTAAGTGCACCCTGTACTCTGGCATCTTAAGTATCTTCTCAAAAAGTAATTTCCTGATGGCTTGTACTTCTGTTACGGGGTACAATTCAGATAAACTTGAGCCAATTATATCAAACAGCTGCCTTAAAGTATAACTGTTCATTAAAAAGTGTATTTTTGTATAGGATACAAATTTACTGAATATTATGGATAACTCTGAGCTTCACAGGATGTATATGTCGCGTTGCCTAGAGCTTGCGCTTAACGGAAACGGCAATGTTGCTCCAAACCCAATGGTTGGTGCTGTTATTGTGCATAACAATAAAATTATTGGCGAAGGATTCCACGCACATTATGGCGAAGCTCACGCCGAGATTAATGCCATTAACTCTGTAAAAGATAAATCGCTACTAAAGGATTCTACTATCTATATATCGCTTGAACCCTGCTCGCATTATGGAAAAACTCCACCTTGCACCGATAGGCTTGTTGAGTTGGGAATTCCCAATGTGGTTATTGCTTCAGTTGACCCAAATCCAAAGGTTAGCGGACGTGGTATTGAAATACTTCGCCAACAGGGATGCAATGTTACTGTTGGTGTACTGGAAGAAGAAGCGAAATTTCTGAACAGAAGGTTTATAACCTATCACACAAAAAAACGTCCATACGTAATTCTAAAGTGGGCTCAAACCATCGATGGGTTTATTGATGCAGTACGTAAACCCACCGACCCAATTGCTCCAATATGGATTACCAACGAACATGCCCGCTCTTTGGTTCATAGATGGAGAAGCGAGGAACAAGCTGTGCTTGTTGGAACCAATACTGTTGAAAAGGATAATCCACATCTAAACGTTCGTAGTTGGAGTGGAAAAACTCCTTTTAGAGTTGTGGTTGATAGAAAATTGCGCCTACCAAAGGAATCGCACGTTTTTGATGGCTCGCAACCCACATTGATTTTTCTTGGAAATAATAGCAGTTCACTTGCCCGTAAGCCAGAATTTGGGGGTATTCCAAATCTTGAAATGATTACCATTGATTTTGTTAAGGGAGTGGAAGGCCAAATTCTGAAAGAACTTGGCGATAGAGATATAATCTCAGTGATTATTGAGGGTGGAGCAATGCTGCTGAATAGTTTTATTCAAAAAGGACTTTGGGATGAGGCCCGTGTATTTGTTGGTAACAAATTCTTTGGTGATGGTGTTAAGGCTCCTCTTTTTAAAGGAACTTACTCCACATTCAATGATATTGGCGATAGTAAACTGTTTGTTTACAGGAACGAAGAAAGCGTTTAACTCATACTCAATCCCTAAAGGGTTTCAAACCCTTTAGGGGTTTCTTTATAGTTATACTGCAGCAAAATTTATTGCATCGCTATTCCACTTTGGAGCATTGTGTATTGCAGGAATAATTTCCTCTGGTTTATCAACAAAAGTCCAAATATCGTTGTGCTCTGTACGCATAAATCGTTCCTCAACCATTTTGTCCAAAAGAGCCTTTAAATGGTCGTAAAACCCATCGGTGTTGAGGATGATAATTGGCTTGGTGAATTTGCCTAGTCGTTTTAGCGTGATAACCTCCATCAACTCTTCCAACGTTCCGCAGCCACCAGGTAATGCTACAACCGCATCTACTCCTTCAATTAAAAGTCGTTTACGTTCGTGCATATCCTTCACAAGGATAAGTTCGGTTAGGTTTTTATGTCCCCATTCCACTTTATCCATAAAGTGAGGCAGAATGCCAATCACTTTTCCGCCCTCCTGTAGTGCTGTATCGGCAAGACATCCCATCAATCCATTTGAGCCACCACCGTACACGGATGTAATTCCATTTTTAGCCAAGTTTTTGGCTAAAACTTGGGTGGCTTTAAAGTATTTCTCATCAACCTTGTTGCTCGATGCACAGTAAACGCAAACTTTCATAGTAAAGACTTTATATTGCTAAATTGACTTTTTGTGATTATGGCTATAAAATCATCTGATTTCTCTTGTCATTCCTGCGAAGGCAGGAATCTAGTCGTTTAAATTTGAGATTCCGCATCAAGTGCGGAATGACTCAATGACTTGTTTAATTGTAAGGTTTTTCTTAAGAGAATTAAATAACCAAAATAAAAAAGGTCGGGGGAAACCCGACCCCAAATATAATTGCTTAAAATTATAGTAACGCCTCTAGTTTAGCCACCAAGTTGCTTTTTGGAACTGCACCAACCTGTTTGTCAACTTGTTCGCCACCCTTAAAGAAAAGGATTGTAGGAATGTTTCTGATTCCATAACGTGCAGCAATGCCTGGGCAACTATCAACATCAACCTTAGCTACAACTGCTTTATCTTTATACTCTTCAGCAATTTGCTCAACGTAAGGAGCAATCATTCTGCATGGGCCACACCATTCTGCCCAAAAATCAACCAATGCTGGTTTGCCTGAGTTTAATACTAACTCATCAAAATTTGAATCTGTTACTTGTAGTGCCATATCTATTGTTGTTTTAAAATTTTCGCCTCATAAAATTACAAAAATAAACGAAAAAGAAATTCAAAAGTTTAGTCGGCCGACAATTTAAAATCCATCTCGTTATCCTTTAAGAAGTTAACAAACTCATTTGTTATATTTACTTTAAAAGAGCGAGAGAATAAATCGACAGAGATTCTATTCTCTGGGTCAACAATTTTAAATTTTAGTAAAACTTTGGCTTTGTCTTTCGATGATAGTTTGATAAAGTCATCAATCAGAATATCGTTCACTTCGGTTAGCGGTAAGGTTATTGTAATTCCCTTAATTTGCTGCTCCCTAACCTCGTAAAGCATCGTAATAGTTCTGATTTTGAGTTCAAGTTCCTCAGGCCTAAATGCTTTGGGCTGAACTTTTCCTTTAATCATAACCATATAGCCAGTGTAGCAGAAGTTACGGAATGTTTCAAAGTCTTTTCCGAAAAGCATTATCTCCATTGTATCGGAGTAATCCTCCAGCGTAAGTCGGCCGTAAGGTTTCCCGTTTTTGGTAGTGTCAATTTTTGCAGCAATAATCATTCCTGCTATAGTTACGTCACGATCCTTGTACTGCTCCATGTTTTTAAGGTCGGCCAGCGTAACGTTGCACAGGTTCTCAATCTCAAACCTAAACTCATCCAACGGATGTGCCGATAGGTAAATCCCAATAACATCCTTCTCGCGGTTCAGCAGCTCTATAGTTGGCCATTCCTCAACCTTCGGGATTTCGGGTTTTGGCATTTCAAAATCGCCACTTGTTCCAAAAAGTGACATTTGGCTACTCTGCTTCTCGGTTTGAGCTTTTATGCCCCAACGCATCAATGTTTCGAGGTAAGTACCACCCCTAGGGTCTGGTGTAAGGTAAGTGCTCCGGCTAACGGGGCTCAAGGTCTCAAAAGCGCCCGAAACCACAAGAACCTCCAAGTTTTTCTTATTGACAGTTTGAAGGTTAACGCGCTCCATAAAGTCGTAAATATCCTTGAACTTACCACCATTGCTTCTGGTTTCAATGATATTTGCCACAGCATTCTCGCCCATCCCTTTAATTGCTCCTAATCCAAAGCGGATATCGCCATTGGGCATTACCGAGAATTTGTACTGACTCTCATTAACATCGGGGCCAAGCACCTGAATGCCCATGCGGCGGCATTCGTCCATAAAGATTGTTATTTTCTTTATGTCCGACAGGTTGCGGCTCAGCACAGCAGCCATAAACTGGCTAGGGTAGTGTGCTTTTATATATGCAGTTTGATAAGCAACGTAAGCATAGCAAGTTGAGTGCGACTTGTTGAATGCGTACTCAGCAAAGGCTTCCCAGTCGGTCCAAACCTTTTCAACTTTGGCCTTATCGTGTCCGTTCTTTGAGCAACCCTCAACGAACTTCTCCTTAAGTTCATCCATCACCTTGCGGAGCTTCTTACCCATTGCCTTACGCAGTGCATCGGCTTGTCCCTTTGTGAAACCAGCCAACTTCTGCGATAGTAACATCACCTGTTCCTGATATACCGTAATTCCATAGGTATCTTTCAGGTATTCCTCCATATCGGCAATGTCATACTCAATTTTCTCTCGGCCGTGCTTACGGTTAATGAAGCTAGGAATGTACTCCATAGGACCAGGACGGTAAAGCGCATTCATCGCGATTAAGTCCTCAAAGCGGTTTGGCTCCAAGGCACGCATATGCTTTTTCATTCCGGGCGACTCGAACTGGAATATGGCGGTGGTTTCGCCTTTGGAGAACAACTCGAACGTTTTGGAGTCGTTCAGTGGAATTTTATCAATATCAAGTTCTTTTCCTGTAGACTCGTTAACCAGCAGCAAAGCATCCTTAATGATTGAAAGTGTTTTCAATCCAAGAAAGTCCATTTTTAGCAACCCAATATCCTCAACGTGCGAACCCTCGTACTGCGTAACAAATAGCGATGTTTCCTTATTGGTCGATAAAGGAACGTACTCCTCCAAATCGTCGCGACCAATAATAATACCACAGGCGTGAACACCCGTTTGCCGAACCGTTCCCTCCAATACCTGTGCATACTGTAGGGTTGAGCGGATTAACTCATTTGTTGATTTTCGTTCCTTAT
>CAZTVY010000194.1:0-5609 GCA_964617235.1 uncultured Rikenellaceae bacterium
GCAGTTCGAATTTTGGAGTTAATTAATTTGCGCAAGTTGCAACTTAATCCTAAGTGGATTATTGGGTATAGCGATATTACGGTTCTTCACAGTATTATTAGTAGTTGGTATGGCATGGAAACTTTACATGCTACAATGCCCATAAACTTTACAAGCGATATCTCCGGAAATGAGTCGTTCAATCGGTTAGTTAAGGCTCTTTCTGGGGAGCAATTATCCTATAAAATACCCCATCATCATTTCAATCATTTTGGCAAATCTTCAGGATTAATGGCTGGTGGGAATCTGTCGATTCTTAATAGTTTAATTGGAACCGATGCCGACATAACACCTCAAGATAGAATACTTTTCATTGAGGATTTGGACGAATACCTCTATCATATAGATAGAATGATGATGCATCTTAAACGAAGTGGAAAATTAAAAACGATTGCAGGCTTAGTTGTAGGTTCATTCTCGGATATGAAAGATAACAAAACTCCTTTTGGTTCCGATGCCTACGAAATAATAAATAGCATAATGAAAGATTACAATATTCCCGTTTGCTACGGCTTCCCCGCTGGTCATACAGAACCGAACTATCCACTAATAATAGGCCGTAAAGTGCAACTTGTGGTCAACAAAGAGGGTGCCGAACTAACTTTCTCAATGCCTGCTAACTTAGGAGTTCCCGAAAATCAGGAGGAATAGCAAATAGACCTTCAGGGAGTTTCGCTTGCTTAATGTCAACTATCTTGGCGCTTTCCTTCACCTTTCGTAACAAAGTTCTATCTACCGATAGCAAAGGGAAGAAACCTTTAACATCCGGAAAAAGGCCGAATATTGCAAGCGGGGTTTCGCTTCTGCTAATAATATTTATTAGCGATTGCATAAACCCAAACTCCTTGGGGGCAACCCAATAGGTGACTTCGGTATTTTTAGATTTATCGCGAACTCGCCATTGAACACAAGTAACACCGTTTACACTCATTGTGTTTTGAGTTTTGATAATGTCAACTTGTGCTTTATGCCTATTTGTACTAATTGGAACTTCGGTATATAACTTTTCCCTCAACGACAGAGCATAAATTTTTTCTTTAGATAAATCTACCAGATAGCTGCGGTTAATTGTATTCCGTTTAGTTATCTCATCAATCCGGATAATATCATTTTTAACGCTAATCTCAATCTGGAGGGTATCGTATATGCTCTCCTTTATAATTTTGATTTTGCCTTCGAAATTATCTATATTTGATAATGAGGAATGGGAAAAAAGACACAGAAAGGTTATTATGGTTAACAAACTTCTCATTAAGTAAAGCTTTGTGATTATCCATATACTTAATCGGAATTTAAGCAAAATTGTTTCAGGTTGTTCTGTTAAAACTTAGTTTTATCCCATAAATTTGACCTTTGGTCAACAGGATGTCAACATTTATGGGTTTTTTAGAAACATTTCCAAAAAGATGATATGCATCAACATAAAGAGTTAGGAGATTTAGGCGAAGATATTGCAGTTGAGTATTTGCGAACCAAGGGTTACAAAATTCTTAACAGGAAATGGCATTATGGCCATAAAGAGTTGGATATTGTGGCTATGGACAAGGGTATGCTAGTGATTGTTGAAGTTAAAACCCGCAAAAGCGATTACTGGGAAGAGCCCAAAGATGCCGTTAAGCGTAAAAAACAAAAAAATATGGTGGATGCTGCTGATGCTTATGTGCAGGAATTCAATATTGATGCAGAAGTTCGGTTCGATGTGGTATCCGTACTAATTCAAGGTCAGAAACATGTAATTGAGCATATTGAGGATGCTTTTTACCCAACACTTTAAGCTATGGACATAGTTGAACTGAGAGACTATTGTATTTCGAAACCCAATGTAACCGAGAGTTTCCCTTTTGATGAGGACACTTTGGTTTTTAAGGTTAACGGGAAAATTTTTGCATTAACAAATCTAACTGGCGATTTAACTATAAACCTAAAATGCAATCCAGAAAAAGCCGTTGAACTGCGCGAAATGTACCCCGCGGTTGAGCCTGGTTACCACATGAACAAGCAACACTGGAACACCGTTCGAATTGACGGTTCAATTCCTGCAACTCTTATAAAAGAATGGATTGATCATTCCTACAGTCTTGTAGATAAAAGAAAAGGTAAAAAACAATAAACACAGATTCCGATAGTTTTATTTTAGTAACTTTGGTACATAAATTGTTGATTCATCAAAAACTAATTTAAAAAATATATGAGCCAAAAGTTTAGTTTAATTGCAATTGCCTTGATAATGTTTGGACTACAAACATACGCTCAGGACAGTTACACCGTTACCCGTATTAATGGTAAGGTGATAAATTACAAAACAGGTACAGAACTTAAGGCCGGAGATATCTTGCAATCGTCCGACAAAGTTACTTTCGATTCGTTCGACTCTTACATCATCTCCATTAGTCAGAACACCGGTCGTTATATGATGAAAATGCACCTTCCTCCATCACCTGAGGCTGTTCAGCAGTTAACAGTTACCGTAAAAGAGGTTGCTGTTCCTACAAAACGCCGAAGCCTAATGGCAGAACGTTACAAACCAGAAGAAAAAGAGGTGGCCGACCTAAAAGGGTACTTTGGCAACGATAAGTTCTCAGTAATAGGCGATAAGGTATCAATTCCCGTAAGTGCAGGAAATTATCAAATTGATGAAAACAAATTCATTGTATTCTACTATAGGGTAAATAATAACCCAGTATCAAAGAAACTAGGATACGAGCAGAATGCACTATTGGTTGAGAAAGATAAACTCTTAGCAACAAACGCTGGAAGTATTGCATCAAATGAAATACCTAGCGTAGCGGTTTATTTGTACGAGAAGAATACCCGCACTAGCGAAGAAATTACAAAATTCGACCTTGTTTTTGTTGACCAGGAGGCATTAACAAACGAGTTTTACACTATACTTCCAATTCTTCGTCGCCAAAAAATGAGCAACGACGATATAAAGAAGTATTTAATTGAATACTACTTTGATTTTTACGGGGCAACAGACTCTAAATCAATTAAGCAATTCGTAGACAACTTGGTGGATAACGCTAAGATTTAATCGATTCTAATAAGTCAAAAACAGCGAAGCGCTCTTTAAAAATTAGAGCGCTTTGCTGTTTTTGTATAGTACCCCTTAATCTCATCCTTTTTTAGTCTTTAACCGCAACTCCCAGCAATCTTCGTAAATTAACTCGAGAACATTATCATAATCAGAGAATATTAATAGATAAAGGAATTCGCAAAAACCTCTACGTTTGTTTAATTATTTAAAGCAAAAAAACACCCATAAACAAAATTGGTGTAACTTTATGCTAGTATATAGCGCTTTAGATATTTAACACAAAAAAATAAAAAATGAAAGAAAACAACCAAAGCACAAACAATCTGATTAAATGGCTACCAAAAATAATTTTATGGGTAACTATTTTAATTGGAAACACAATTAGCGCGCAACCCTGCAATATGCTAAGCAACAACATCACTGACTATCCAGCAGTTTCTTACCTTGGAGGGGCGGGTGAAATCATTCTCCCAGCTGTAAGGGTTGGTGTAACCACATCATTTACTATCCCAATCAATGTTACAGATTATACTGTATCAACAAGTACTGAAGAGGGTAGCTGCACTGAAATATTCAATAATTACAGCCTAAATACCGCAGGAAACATTATTGAGGTTACTATCAACAAGCGATGCCCATTGGGTATGGAAAATTACCTTTCGTTTGTTTACACGGTATCAAAGACAGGTTGTAGCCCAGAGTCAAAAACATTTCAAATCCCCGTAATACGGGACTCAGCAAAAATTGTTTTAACTCTAGATATCTCTGGAAGTATGAACTCTAACGTTGTGGGTTCGTCACAAAAAAGAATAGATGCGTTAAAAACTGCGGTAAATGCATTTATCCCAAAACTGGAGGAATTTCAAAAAGAAGGGGATTCTCTGGGATTAACCTACTTTTCTTCCATGGTATATCAACCCAGTAGCACATATTTCGACAAAGAATTTATAAATATCACAAACAACGACGAACCAGTTGCCGCAAATTATGCTTCTTATAAGGTTTTTAATGATTTATCGGCTCGTAATCCAATGCAAATGACTGCAATGGGAAGTGGTTTGATTGATGCAAAGAATAAACTACTCAAGTATAACACCCCTGGCTCAAATACAAAAAAGATGGTTTTTCTATTTACGGATGGGCTTCAGAACCATGGATCTCTTGTAAATACTGATGGAAACAGTTTGAACAATGGAACGGACTCGCTCAATAATAAATCGTTAACAACAAGGGATAGTATAAAGTATTTCACTATTGCAACGTGGGAAGCTGGGATGGCTCCCGAAATACTTAACACCATTGCCACTAAAAGCGGCGGCCAAGCTATTCATGTAATAGGCGGTACTCCTACTTTAAACGATTGGTTTAACACAAACCTTTATAACCTCCTTAACGAAGGGAGTCCGCAAATTGTCTTCGTTAAAAAGAGTGAAAACTTATTGGCTAGAACCTCTTTCGATTTTAATATCAATGAGAATATTGACAAAATGTTAGTTGAATTATTCTCTGCAAATGATGATAGTATTGTATTGAATTTAAGAAAAGGAAAACAGGTAATTAGACCCAATAAAATAATTAATGGTAATGGCTACAAGATTTTCACCTATCATTTTCCAAAATCTTCGCCAAAAGGGAAAATAACATCGGGTGGAGATTGGTTTATAGACCTAAGCGGACGGAGTTTAAAGCCATACACAATAACTGCATTTGTTGATGATCATCTTTTAAAATACAGCTGTTCACTTAATAAACCTATTTATACTGTTGGGGACACACTACAGATTAAAACAAAACTCTCTTACGCTGGAAAACCTCTTAATGAGTCGTGCAAGGTAAAGGCTATCATACTAAAACCAGGCAACGATGTTGGACATATGCTTGCTACTTATCCAACTCCAAAATGGAAAAGCAATTTGGATATTAAATCTGCGGCAAACCTTAAATTCCAAACATTGATGGAGAATGATTCTTCCTTCATCAAATCATTACAGAGCAAAGAGCATATTGTTGAACTTGAGAACTTAGGCGATGGTGTTTTTAGAGGCCAATTTACAAATACAGAGTTAACCGGAATATACAATATAGTTTTTGTAATAAACTCAGAACTAAAGGGTATTGGTAAAATTGAACGGACAACAACACTCTCAACTGTATTTAAATTTGGGAATGTTGAACCACAAGATCCCAAGATCGACATCATCCCCAAAAGCGGGGGGCGAAAAAATCTTGTTATCAATATTATGCCCAAGAACAAGTATGGCTATTTAATGGGGCCTGGGTTTGTTCCAACTCAAAGCAATGGAACTACACTAAAGAGTGGAATAAACCATCCAACTTTTGAAATTGGTTCAGCCATAAAGGTTGAAATACTAAACCCTAAAAACAAAGGAAAAGATTTAAAATCCAACAAGAATGAGCAATCCAACAATGAAATTTACATTGAAGAAATAAACGATAACTTGGATGGAAGCTACTCAATAGTTGTTGCTAACGTTCCGGAGAATACAAATCCTGATGTTAATATTTCAGTTAA
>CAZTVY010000195.1:0-5586 GCA_964617235.1 uncultured Rikenellaceae bacterium
AATATTCACTAAGGAATTAAAGGACTTCTTTTCGTCGCTAACAGGCTACATCTCGGCAATAGTCTTTCTTTTGATTATTGGCCTGATAATGTGGGTAATCCCCGGCGATTTAAATGTTTTGGATAGTGGTTACGCTACCCTCGATTCTCTTTTCTCCATTGCACCTTGGGTATTTCTTTTTTTAGTTCCTGCGGTTACAATGCGTACTTTTTCAGAGGAGAAACGTTCGGGAACCATAGAGTTAATCTTAACTCGCCCAATTTCCGATACCCAAATGGTACTCGGTAAATTCTTTGCATCGGTTGTGTTGGTGCTAATTATCCTAATCCCAGCATTATTGTTCTATCTATCGGTTTATTTATTGGGAAATCCGGTTGGAAATATCGATACTGGAGGAACTTGGGGCTCGTTTATAGGTTTATTCTTCCTTGCATCGGCATATGCCGCTGTGGGAATTTTTACTTCGAGTTTAACCGATAATCAGATAGTTTCCTTTATTCTATCAATGTTATTGTGCTTTCTGCTTTATACTGGATTGGAGTCGTTGGCATTGCTCGATGCTTTTTCGGGTATAAAGTATTTTCTGGTTTCGTTAAGTATTAGCGAGCACTACAGTTCAATGAGTAGGGGAGTGATTGATACCCGCGATGTGGTTTACTTTGTAGCACTTTCTACACTATTCCTAATTTTTACCAGAACTAAACTTGAGTCACGTAAGTGGTAGTATTTCAAAATTAAGTTTATGAACAAATCAGCCCGATATAAAGGTTTAGTCCGCTTGGCAATTGCCTTAACAACAATTGCAATGGTGGTTTTCCTATCGAATATTTTTTATCTGCGTTTCGATTTAACATCGGAGAAACGTTACACACTTCAGGATATAACCAAGCGAACTCTAAAGGATTTGAACGATGCTATTTACCTTAAGGTCTACCTCGATGGCGATTTGCCTATAGGTTTGAATCGAATGAAAAAGGCATTGACCGAAACGCTCGACGAGTTCAGGGTTATTGCTGGCAAAAACATTCAGTACGAGTTTATAAATCCTTCGGAGTCAGCAAATACTAAAGAACGACAGAAAGTTTACAATCAACTTTACGAAAAGGGTCTACAACCCACCAATATTCAGCAGAACGATAAGGAGGGTGGCAGTTCTCAAAAACTTGTTTTTCCCGGACTTATTATGAACTACGCTGGGCGTGAGGTTCCCGTTAATCTTTTAAAGAACATTCCTGGCTTGTCGGCCGATGAGAATATCAACCTTTCAATCCAGAATTTTGAGTTTGCTCTAGTTGATGGTTTGATGAAGTTAACCACCGAAACTCGTCCTAAAATAGCGTTTATCCAAGGTCACGGCGAGTTCGATGAGTTCCAAACAGGGGATATAGAGAAGGCGCTATCGGAATATTACGATATTGACAGGGTTGCGATTAGAGGTAATATTGATGCCCTAAAGCCATTTCAAACAGTTATAATTGCTGGTACAAACCAGCCCATGCCTGAGGCCGATAAAATTGTCATTGACCAGTTTGTGATGAATGGTGGGAGGGTGCTTTGGTTTATCGACCCTGTTCAGGTGAGCATCGACAGTTTGTCGAAAGGTGCATCAACGCTTGCTTTTGTTAACCAGCATAACTTGGACGATATGCTGTTTCGCTACGGTGCACGTTTGAATCCAATGCTGATACAAGATTTACAGTGTGCTGTAATTCCTGTAAATATGGCCTTGGCAGGGCAAGAGCCAAAGTTTGTACCTGCACCTTGGGTTTACTACCCGTTACTTGCGGCACCCACAAATCATCCTGTTACACGTAACTTAAACCTTATACATAGTCAGTTTGCAAGTCCAGTCGATACTGTTGGCGGTAGTTCTGCTATCAAAAAGCAGTATCTGCTTTATACATCAATGAATGGTAAGGTTTTGCAGGTACCATTGTTTGTGAGTTTATCGCAGGTTAACCAACGAATAAACGAGCGCGAGTTCCGTATTTCTAATATTCCTGTTGCGGTAGAACTTTCGGGCGAATTTCAGTCGGTTTTCCGCAATCGTCCATTGTCGGGCTATAACAATGGCCAGCCCTTCGAGTTCAAGGATAAAAGCGCATTTACAAGGATGATTGTTGTTGCCGATGCCGATATTATCCGTAACGATGTGCAACGCCGACCAAATGGAGCTTACATTATTCCGCTGGGGTACGATAGGTTTACCAACCAAACCTTTGGTAATAAGGAGTTGGTGATGAATATGGTTCGTTACCTTAACGATGATGAGGGTTTGATGAACCTTCGCTCACGCGACTTTAAACTTCGGTTACTTGACCGTAAGGCAATAATACAATCGCGCTTAAAATGGCAGCTGATTAATATGCTGATACCTTCGGCAATACTTGTAATTGGTGGGTTTGTGTGGTTGTATGTTAGACGGAGAATGTATACTAGGTAATTATTCAAAAAAAGTCACTTGTCACTGATTGTAACTAGTCACTTAAAATATTATGAAATTCCTTAAACAATATTGGTGGTTTGTAGCGTTGTTGCTAGTATGCGCTTTTATACTTTTTATTCGTACTAATAAATCTAGCATCGAACAGTTTTCGGTATCCAATATTGAAAGTATTGATGGCTTTTCTATTGCTAAGGGTACAGATTCTATCACTATACATAAAGTACAGAATGGTTGGGCATTTGAAAGTAGACAGTTTGCTGATGTTAAGGCTGTGAATTCTTTATTCAATGTTCTTAGAAATATAAATACAGAATCGCCCGTTCCTTCAATGCTAAATGATAGTCTGGTTGATGTAGCTATAAAAAAAGGAGTTCAGGTGATTGTTTACTCCAGTGGAGCAGAAATGCTTAACTTCAGTGCGTTGTTCGAAGCTAAGTTCCAAAAAACTATTTGTGTTGAACGGAGTTCAGGTAAAGCCTTCTTTGTTGAACTTGTTGGATTTACTGGGCAAATTACAGATTTATTCATTCCAGAAAAGTCCTACTGGACAGGCAATCAACTATTCAGTTTCCCTATTTCAAGAGTGTTGAAAGTTGAAGTAGTGATTCCTCAAAATCCAAAATCATCATATATAATAGGTGTGGTTAATGGTAGTTTTGAATTGTTTGCAAAGGCTACAAATGAAAATCTGACTAGTCCAAATATCGATAGATTATCCCGTTTTATAAGCGGATTGGGCAATTTATCGGTAATAAAACTTCCTGCCGATAAGCAGAATATATTAAGGGATGAGTTGAAACTCATTCAGCCAATGCGAATTATCACTTTACACTCTGATTCGCAAACTAGTCAGATAACACTTTATCCCATTAAGGTTGATAAAATCAACGAGTTGGGAGTAAAGGTTGAGTTTGACCCCAACCGTTTTTATGTGGTTTACGCTGATAATCAAATTGCTGAGGCAACCTATGTTAATTTTTCTTCGGTATTATGGGATATTGCCGATTTGGTAGTTAAAAACTAAAACCCTTTTGTAATTTTGTGGGTAAAATTTCGTATTATTGACTTCCCAAAAAATTATTGAAAAGATTGATTTACAGGCATTCCTTTAAAATTTATGCCTTAAATTATTGTCCAGTAATGATTTCGGGAAATTTTTTGAGTCGAAAAAATTAAAATAAACTATAACATTAACATTAAAATTTACAGTGATGAAGTTTGTAGTATCAAGCACTGAGCTTTTAAGCCACCTATCGGTGGTTAGTAGGGTGATTAGCAGCAAAAACACCCTTCCTATTCTCGATAACTTCCTTTTCAAATTAGAGGGTAACGACCTTGAGATTACCGCATCGGATTTGGAATCGACCTTAACAACTCGCATTACCCTTGAGAATGTTTCGGGTGATGGTTCTGTGGCTATTCCTTACAAAATTCTGATTGATACTTTGAAGGAGTTCTCAGAGCAACCATTAACCTTCGATATCGACCCAGGTTCTCTTGCAATTGTTATTAACTCAGAGAACGGTCAGTTTAATATTGTTGGTCAACCAGCTGACGATTTCCCCGCAAAAGCAGATATCAAGGCTGAGGGCAAAACTACTGTAAAACTAGCAGCCGATATTTTATTAAATGGTATCACCAAAACCATTTTTGCAACAGCTGACGATGAGATGCGTCCAGTAATGAACGGTATTTTCATCGACCTAAATTCCGATGGTATCACCTTTGTTGCTTCGGACTCTCATAAGTTGGTTCGTTATCGCCGTAAGGATGTTCAGGGCGATTCTGAGTCATCATTTATTCTTCCAAAGAAACCAGCAACTTTATTAAAGAACATTCTTGCAAAGGAGACTGGTTCAATTGTAGTTGATTTCGATACAAAAAACGCACGCGTTACAATGGCAAACTACACGTTGATTTGCCGTTTGGTTGAGGGTACTTATCCTAACTACAGCGCAGTAATCCCAACCAATAATCCTAACAAGATGATTATTGACCGTGTTGAGGTTTACAATGCACTTCGCAGGGTATCAATCTACTCAAATGCAGCAAGCAACCTTATTAAATTATCGTTGACTGGAAATCAGTGTGTTGTATCTGCACAGGATTTAGACTTCTCTGTATCGGCTTACGAGCGTTTAAAATGCGAGTACGAGGGCGAGGATATGGAAATTGGTTTCAAGTCAGCCTTCCTTGTTGAGATTCTTGCAAACCTATCGGCTTCGGATATCGTTCTTTCAATGTCCGACCCATCTCGTGCAGGTTTATTGTTCCCTAACACGAACGAAAATCCTGATGAGGATGTACTGATGTTACTAATGCCAATGATGATTGGTGCATAATAAACTTACATAAAACCTTCCCGTAGAACTGCTTCCAAAATTCTGGAAGTGTCTATGGGAAGGTTTTTTATTTAAATAATAGATAATGAAATTAAACATCAAAAACCCCTTGGTATTTATCGACCTTGAAACCACAGGTATTGATATTGTTAAGGATAGAATAGTTGAAATAGCAATCCTTAAGGTTACCCCCGATGGTAAGGAGGAGATGAAGGTTCGTAGAATCAATCCAGAAATGCCAATTCCTGCCGAAGTTACCGCAATTCATGGCATTTCCGATGATGATGTGAAGAATGAACCCACATTCAAGGAGGTGGCTAAATCGTTAGCCAATATGATTGAGGGTTGCGATTTTGCAGGGTTCAACTCAAATAAGTTCGATTTTCCGCTACTTGCCGAGGAGTTTTTACGTGCTGGTGTAGATTTCGATTTGAAGAAGCGTAAATTTATTGACGTGCAGACTATCTTCCATAAAATGGAAAAGCGTACGCTTTCTGCAGCCTATAAGTTTTATCTCGATAAGAATTTAGAAAATGCTCACAGTGCTGGTGCCGATTCTATGGCAACTTACGAGATTCTTGGAGCACAACTCGATAGGTATCCTGAGCTGAAAAATGATGTTGATTTCCTTTCGGAGTACAGTTCCTTTAACCGCAACGTCGATTTTATAGGTAGAATCATTCTAGATGATAATGATGTAGAGGTATTTAATTTTGGCAAGCATAAAGGTAAATCGGTGGTTGAAGTTTTCCAAAAGGAGCCCAGTTACTATGCTTGGATGATGAATGGCGATTTTCC
>CAZTVY010000196.1:0-5577 GCA_964617235.1 uncultured Rikenellaceae bacterium
CCAGCTAAAAAGGAGGAATTTCGCTTTTTTTCGCCTGGAGCATTGCTAGCAACCGTTTTAATTATTATTACCTCGTTGGGTTTTTCATACTATGTAAATCAGTTTGGGCAGTACAATAAATTCTACGGTTCGCTGGGGGGGTTAATTGTATTTCAGATTTGGCTTTACTTCAATGCTTTTGGGCTTATACTGGGTTTCGACCTAAATGCGAGCATTCGTAGTGCAATTAATAGCCATAAAACCAAAATAGATTTACAGATAGAATGACAAAGGTTGATATTGCAAAACTTAGAAGGGAATACTCCCTAAAGTCGTTGAATGAATCGGAAGTTAGTGCAGACCCAATTGCACAGTTCGAGTTTTGGCTGAATGAGGCCATTGATTCCCAATTGCAAGAGCCAAACGCTATGACATTAGCTACCTCAACCTTCGAGGGTAAACCTTCGGCAAGGGTTGTGCTTCTCAAGCAGTTTGATGCAGAGGGATTCTCTTTTTTCACAAATTACGATAGTCGCAAAGGGAAAAACTTGCTACAGAACCCTTACGCAGCATTGGTCTTCTTTTGGCCCGAGTTGGAGCGTCAGGTTAGAATTGAGGGCAAAGTCGCAAAAACAAGTGACTCCGAAAGCGATAAATACTTTAGAACACGCCCCGAAAAAAGCAAAATTGGAGCCTGGGCATCGCCACAGAGCAGTGTAATTCCTAGTCGACGGTACTTGGAAAACTTAATGTCAGACTTTGACGAGGAGTTTCACAATAAAAGCATTACTCGCCCGAAAAATTGGGGTGGCTATATTCTAAAACCCACACTTTTTGAGTTTTGGCAGGGACGCCCTAACCGCTTACACGATAGAATTCAGTACTCATTCATCAACGAAAAATGGGTGATTGAAAGGTTGGCTCCTTAACCTATCAGTTTATTAATTTTATCAAATAGTGCCTCTGAATCGAGCGGTTTAGTTATGTAATCGTCGCAACCACTCTCGATACTTTTGTTTAGTTCCGATTGTAAAGCGTAGGCTGTTTGTGCAATAATTGGCAGATCGGGTTTAATTTTCTTGAACTCCAACGCAAGGTCATAGCCATCGGCATCGGGTAATCTAATATCTAGCAGAACTAAATCGATATTTTTTTCTTGCTTAAATAGCTTCCTAGCCTCTTTTGCTGTTGATGCGAAAACAATGCGAGCCTCTCTACGCTCAAGGATTCGTTCAAAGTATAGCCTAATATCCTTTGTATCCTCAACAATAAGTATAGTTTTACCCTTCAAGGAAAAGCCAAGGCCTTCATTTTGTTTATTAGGGTTCTCCAATAGTTCTATTTCCTTTTGCTCATCAACAATGTAGGGTATTGTGAAAAAGAACTCAGAGCCCTCGCCTACCTGACTTTCTACCCAAATATGTCCACCCAGCAACTCTACCAACCCTTTGGAAATTGCCAATCCCAATCCAGAACCGCCGTATAGTCTGGTATACGAATCATCGGCTTGTCGGAACCGTTCAAATATTAGCATCTGATTCTCAGCTGAAATACCAATACCTGAGTCTTTCACATAGCATTGTATTCGTGGAAAATAGTCGTCGATAATAACAGTATAGCCAAATTTAATGCTACCGCTAGGAGTAAATTTAATGGCATTACTGAGTAAGTTAGTTAGTATTTGCCTAATACGAACAGGGTCGGAATATACGCTAAATGGCGAAGGGTTGGCAAGTTCTGGGCGAAAAAGCATTGCCTGAACATTTTCCCTAGCCTTAAGTTGTGTTGAGAAAACCAAAAACAACTCTTCCAATAACTGATTCAAATCAAAATAACTCTTTGCTAAGCGAAGTTGATTTGATTGAATTTTCGAAATATCAATAATATCCTCAATTAAGGACAATAACTGATTGCCACTATTCTGAATTAAATCGACATACTGTTTTCCTGTTTCAGACAACTGCTCATCGGCCTTAATAAGTTGAATAAAGCCCAGCACCGCATTCATAGGAGAGCGAATCTCATGGCTCATATTCGAAAGAAAGGCTGTTTTAAGCCTGTCGGATTCTTCAGCCTTCTCCTTTGCCCTAATCAACTCCTGTTCGGTTCGTTTACGCTCACTAATATCGTTTGCAATACCCACAAGAGCCATTGGTAATCCATCTTCGTCAAAAACACACGACGTGGAGAGGTAAATTGGAAAAACGGAGCCATCCTTCTTCACATTTATCAACTCGCCCTGCCAGCCATGTTTAATTGTTTCCTCCAGAATTGTTTGACCATGCTCCATTTCGGCATCAATAGGCTTTAGTAGTGAAGCATTTTTACCCACAATTTCTTCGAGTGAATATCCGTATATGCTTGTAAACGCAGGATTAACATATAAGAAGTTATTGTTTAAATCGGTAATCGATATGCTGTCGTGAACATTCGTTACAGCCTGTGCCAACATACGAACCTCTTCCTCTACTTTTTTTCGCTGAGTAATATCTCTTTGCAATACTAGAAAAATATTGTTCCCCGAAGGTACTATTCGCGTTTCATAGTAGTAGGTTTCATTTCTTGTGGCAATTTGATATTCAAATGTTTCGAGCGTTAACCCCTTTTTGAAATTTGAAATTGCAATGTTGAATTTACCAAAAACATCCTTGGGGTAAATTTCCTTTAGCGATTTGCCGAGCATATCTAAAACTAAAGTAGGAAAATAGGTTTGTTCTGTGGGTGCAAAATCAATTAGAAGGCAATCGCCGGATATACGGAAAAGTTGGTCAGGAATTGCGGAAACCATAGCCCTAAACTTCTCCTCACTTTCGCGGACCGAGTCTAAAGCTAACTTCCGGTCTGTAATATCGAGCATTACTCCATCAGCATAATAAATCTCATTATCAGCACCGTAGTGAACTCTAACTTGATTGCGAACCCATATTCTTGAACCATCAACCCTCTTCATCTCCTCTTCACTCGGAAGTCCAACATCTACATTATCTTTTTCAATTATCTTCTCTATAAAATTACCACTTGAAAAGGTTGAAATATTCTGACCTATGAGTTTATCAACAGATGTAAAGCCAAGAATATCAGCGAATGCTGGATTAGAGTAAATTATGTCGCCAGCAGAAGATAATCTGTATAATCCAACAGGTAACTGCTCGGTTAGCGTTCTAAACTTATCCTCGCTCTCCTTAAGTATGGCTTCAGCATTCTTTCGTTCCGAAACATCGCGAGCCATAGCCATAACAACCTGCAAGCCGAAGTAATTGCCCTTGCTTAGGATTATCTCATTAGGTATAGCATCGCCATTCTTTTTTCGGCCCCAAAATTCCAATGTTTGACTGTGCCCCTGGTACGCTAACTTTAACTTTCGTTTTATTTCAGTAAAGTCATTCAAACCTGATTCTGCTATGTCCTCAGGAGTCAAACCAACTATTTCCTCCTTTGAATAACCATACATCCTTTGACCATTAATATTAACATCCAAGAATACCCCACTAGAATCAAGAATGTAAATGGCCTCGCTTGCATTATCGAACAAACCCCTGTAACTCTCCTCGCTCTCTCGAATAGCCTTTTCAGTTTCCTTCCTAAGACTAATGTCCCTAATAAAAACTATCGTGATTGTATCGCCCTGTAGTTTAGTTAGGTTAACATTAAACTCAACCGGTATGGACTCGTTATTCGAGTTCAACAATGTGGTTTCGTAAATTGTGGGTTCACTTTCTCCCGTTAATCGTCGTTTGTATCTACTTAAAATTTTACTATGCTCCTTAGGATGAAGAAATTTTGTAATAGTATGCCCAATAAATTCGCTTTGCGAAATGGAAAGCATCTCCAAAATTCGAGGGTTTGCGTAAGTAATTACCCCATCCCTCGCGTATATAATTCCATCATTCGATTTCTCTACTAAAATCTGATACTTTTCCATCGATTCAAACAGAGCCTCCTCGGCCTGCTTGGCCCTCGATATATCAGTTGAGACATCAAGTATTCCGAAATTCCCATCCGGGAAAATTACCCGAGCCTCGTGAAGTTGAACGTAACGTTTACTGCCGTCCTTCCTATATTTGTAAACCTCGGTTATAAGTGATTCTCCATTGATAATTCGTCGAATATTCATATCAACCTGAGGCTTAACATCTTCCGAAACCAAATCGTGAAACCTCATTTTTATCAATTCCAGTGGGCTATAACCTAGCATTTCGCCAGCAGCCTGATTTGTGTAAAGAATATTCCCATGATGATCGGCCAAAAGAATTCCATTGGGGGACTGTTCAAAAAGAACCCGCCATGCTTGCTCTTCGGGAATAATTTTTTTTAATCGAACATGATTCGAGTTGGGATTTTTATCGGAAAATGATGATGCAAAAACCTGCATCCGCTTAATGCTGGTAAGTTCAATAACTAGTTCTAACTCTCGGCTGGTAAACGACGTGCTTATTTGGTTCGATTCACAAATAATATCAAATTCATCGGCCAGCGCTATTACCTCGCTGCTTAAATAGTATATGAAAGGCTTGTCGAGGTATCTTTTTGAGAGCGATATTAATTTATCCTTCTGATTTAAATTGGAAACACCAATAATACAAACATTAAAACTAGGCAAATCGATATCCGAGGCTATATTCTCCATTACAACACATGAATAACCCAAGCCTTCCAATGAATCCTGTAAGTTCTCGAATGGAAGGACTCCGTTCACTATCAGTATTGCTACCTTTGAAGCCATAAAAACAGCCTTTTACGGATGTAATTTATAATATTTTTTTCAATTGATCCATGCACAAAACAAAAAACCCTGCGAAAAATCGCAGGGTCTTAAGTTTTACTGAATATTTTTCCCTAGGCAATATGGATATACTGCTCAACTAGTGTCTTAATCTCTTCGTTCTTGCCGTAGATTTTTTCGCTCAAACCTTTGTCGTTGTACGATTTAAGCTTTTTAATTTTGGAATCAATCATCCCTTTAGGGAAAATGCCATCGGCCTCAAAAACTGCCCGTTTCTTATCCAAAATTTCAGCTGATTCGTAGCATGATGCCGGAAGTTGATTAAGCGATCCTAATTTTTCCTTGAATTCAGCACTAAAGATATTTACGTGAGCATATAGTTTCTCAGCCATTTCCAAAGAATCAGCACGGCGAATACCGTTCAACGATGCAATGATTAATCCGGCAACCGTTAGGTGTGGATCGGCAGAACCGTCTGCAACGCGGAACTCGTACGTTTGCTTGCTTTCCTTTAGACCTTGACAACCGCATTCTACTGGATTCGCATCGGCAATCATATTATTTGCACCAGTCCAGCCAAGGGGAACGCGCACAACAACCGAACGGTTTCTGTCGCCCCAGCAAATGTAAGTTGGAGCCTCTTGATGTGGCACTAAACGCAGGTATGAGGTAGGTATAGTGTTTCCAAATGCAGTTAAAGCATCGGCTGAATCAAGAATACCCGCAATCATTCTTTTGGCTAGAGAACTGAGTTTATTATCCTCAACTAGCAAATTGTGTCCATCCTTCTCAATTAACATGTGGAAATGCAAACCGCTACCCGCTTTACCAACAATAATTTTGGGCGCATAGCTAATTTCAACACCGTAGCGATA
>CAZTVY010000197.1:0-5495 GCA_964617235.1 uncultured Rikenellaceae bacterium
CATTCCACTGGCAAAGGTAAACCCACTGCCTACTTAAATCATCAAGCTTTAACCGAACCTGAACTAATTCAGGGGAAGTTGAGCACGACGACAAAACTAAAACTATGAGAGATAAAAGTATATATAGAAATCTATTTTTAATCGGAAAGGGACTCTTCACCATAATCACAAAAAATTTATTAAAAAAAATCAATACTACCGCAAACGATTTATTCCTAAAAACCCTGAAAAAACTGATGCAAAATTAACCAAAAGTTAACTCGAAATTAATTGAAAGTCATCTTTTTTTGTTAACTTGTTTACGAATTCTGGACAAAAATTCTACCACAAATTAACAAATAATTACGTTAGTAACCATGAAGTACTTAGCATTCGACAAAGAACAGCTGGTAAACCTAGAGTATTCCTTAAACAGGGAAATACTAAGCACCAACCGTGCTGGTGGGTATTTTAGCACCACAATAATCCTATGCAACACCCGCAAGTATCATGGATTGATGATTTTACCCATTGATGAATTCGACGGAGAAAATCACGTTTTACTTTCGAACGTTGACGAAACCGTTGTACAGCACGGACAATCCTTCAACCTTGGTATCCACCGTTACCCCGGCATTTATGAGCCACGCGGGCATAAGTACATTGTTGACTTTGAGTACGAACCAACGCCAACACTAACCTACCGTGTGGGTGGTGTTATCCTCAAAAAAGAACTGCTTTTTGTGCACAACGAGGAGCAATTCATGATACGCTACACATTAGTTGATGCACATAGTCCTACAAAACTAAGAGTTAAGCCATTCCTCGCTTTCCGGAATGCTCACAAATTAAGCAAAGCAAACCTTTGGGCAAACACTAAATATCAATCCTGTGCAAATGGTGTAAAGTACAAACTCTACACTGGCTTTCCTTTCCTGCATTTACAAATGAATAAAAAAAATGAATTTGTAGCCACGCCCGACTGGTACTACAACATTGAGTACATGGAAGAATTGAAGCGAGGTTACGAGGGGCATGAGGATTTATTTGTTCCGGGTTACTTTGAAGTTCCAATAAAAAAAGGCGAAAGCATAATTTTCTCGGCATCTACATCGGAGCAAACGCCCGCTAGTTTACTTAAAAAGTTTAACGCAGAATTACTCCGACGCCCCAAAAAGGACAGTTTTATGAATTGCATTGCAAATGCAGCTCATCAACTTATTGTTCAAAAAGGGAAAAAACACGACATTATTGCAGGATACCCATGGTTTGGCAGCTGGGGACGCGACACATTCATATCGCTACCTGGATTGACACTAGGTTTAAATGACGATAAAATGTGCAAAACCATACTGGATTCGCTAAGTCACGACCTTAAAAACGGACTATTCCCCAATATGGGCAATACAACATCGGTTGCATTTAACTCGGTAGATGCTCCACTATGGTACTTCTGGGCAATTCAGCAATACTTTTACCATACAAAAAAACATAAGGATGCTTGGCACGATTACGGCAAAAAGATGAAAGCCATCCTTAAAGGCTACAGGGAAGGATTGGCCTATAATATCAAGATGCAACCCAACGGGTTGATTTGGGCTGGCGAAAAAGGTTTTGCCCTTACTTGGATGGATGCTGTTGTTTGCGGAAAGCCTGTAACACCTCGCATTGGTTATCCTGTTGAAATTAATGCGCTTTGGTACAACGCCATTATGTTTACCATTGAACTTGCCACAATGAATAAGGACTCCCGTTTTGTAAAGGAATGGCTCCCTATTGCAGAGTTGGCTAAAAAATCGTTTGAGGAAATGTTCTGGATACCAGAAAAAAATTACCTGGCCGATTTTATTGATGAGAATGGTCAAAATATTGATGTTCGTCCAAACCAAATATTTGCCGTTTCATTGCCATACAGCCCAATTGACGATGAGAAGAAACTAAACGTGCTGGACAAAGTAGAACGAAAGTTATTTACACCTAAAGGACTACGAACACTCTCGCCTCAGGCTCCCGACTACAAGGGCAAATACGAAGGTGACCAAGCAACCCGCGATACAGCCTACCACCAAGGTACAGTATGGCCTTGGTTACTGGGGGCTTACGTTGAAGCACAGTTCAAACTTCACGGAAAAAATGCGCTACATCTCGCCGAAAGCATAGTAGAATCGCTACAGGAAGATGTTGACATTCACGGATTATGCTCTGTAGCCGAAGTGTACGATGGCGACCCACCGCAACGCCCCAATGGATGTGTATCGCAAGCATGGAGCGTAGCCGAGTTAATTAGAATTGTAAGGATGATAGAGAAATATAGCGATTAACAAAACTAACTGCATTTTGATATGAGAGTTTTGATGTTTGGCTGGGAGTTTCCCCCGCACATTACAGGAGGATTAGGAACAGCATGTTTTGGTCTTACAAAGGGCATTGCAAAACATAATGTTGATGTGATTTTTGTTGTGCCCAAAGCCTATGGCGACGAGGATGGCTCATCGGTTCGGCTTGTTGCTGCCGAAAATATTGATGTATCACATACCAGTATGCAACTAGAGGAATTCTGGAAGCATATCCAGTACCTTGAGATTAGCTCCAATATAGTGCCTTATGTTGACCCAGAGGAATTTAAAAAAATTATCGACTCATCGGATTTGGAATCTTCGGAATCAAGTTCATTTACCTCGCGCAAAAAGTTCAAGTTTACTGGCAAGTATGGCCCCAACCTAATGAGCGAGGTTACCCGCTACGCAATTATTGCAGCCACATTGGCATCGGAAAATCATTTCGATGTAATTCATGCGCACGATTGGCTAACCTACCCTGCGGGTATTGCTGCCAAAATGGTATCGGGCAAACCATTGGTTATTCATGTTCACGCTACAGAGTTCGACCGCAGCGGTGAGAACGTTAATCAAAGCGTTTACGATATTGAACGCCGCGGAATGGAGGTGGCCGATAAAATTATTACCGTGAGTAACTACACCCGAAACATTGTAATAACTAGGTACGGAATACCCGAAGATAAAGTTATTACCGTGCATAATGGTGTAGATTTCTCAAATCATCAGGATGATATCGATTCGGAGCGTGGAGTTGACGAACAAGTTGTTACGTTCCTTGGTCGTGTCACGTTCCAAAAAGGCCCCGACTACTTTGTGGAAGCAGCCAACAAGGTTATCAAAAAACATCCAAATGTGCGCTTTGTAATGGCCGGTAGCGGCGATATGCTAAACCGAATGATTCGGCGTGTAGCAAAACTAGGCATTGCACACAAATTTCATTTCACAGGATTCCTTAAAGGACAAGATGTTCATCAGATGTTTGCGCTAAGCGATGTTTACGTTATGCCTTCTGTATCCGAACCTTTTGGCATTAGCCCCTTGGAGGCTATGCGCTCCAATGTTCCTGTTATCATATCAAAACAATCGGGCGTATCGGAGGTGCTGAAGTACGCTATTAAGGTCGATTTTTGGGATGTGGACGCTTTAGCCGATAGTATTTACGGATTACTTAACTATAAGGCACTGGCAAACTTCTTTATCCAGCACGGGCAGGATGAAGTAAATAATCTTAAGTGGGATAATGCTGCCAAACAGGTTATTGATGTTTACAACTCGGTACTTTAAACTTTGAAAAATAATAAACCAATATAAGTGATGAAGACAATTTGCTTTTACTTTCAGGTTCACCAGCCATACAGATTAAGAAGATATCGCTTTTTCGATATTGGTAAAAACCATAACTATTTCGACGAATTTGCAAATCGGTCAATTATGCGCAAAGTTGCCGAAAAGTGCTACCTGCCTACCAATAAGTTGATGTTAGACCTTATTAACGAGTATGGCTATAGGTTTAAAATATCGTACTCCATATCGGGCACGGCACTCGACCAATTTGAGCAATATGCTCCCGACGTTTTGGATAGTTTTAGAAAGTTAGCAGAAACTGGCTGTGTGGAATTTTTGGCCGAAACGCATTCGCACTCACTATCGGCACTCAAAAATAAGGACGAATTCTACCGCCAAATCGAAAGCCAAACCAAACGGTTGGAGGAACTAGTTGGCTACAAGCCAAAAACCTTCCGCAACACCGAGTTAATTTACTCCGACGAAATTGGAGCAATGGTTGCTGACCTTGGCTACAAAGCAATGCTAACCGAGGGCGCTAAGCATATCCTTGGATGGAAGAGTTCCAATTTCCTTTACGCAAATGCCATAAATCCAAAATTAAAGTTACTGCTTAAAAATTTTAGGTTAAGCGATGATATTGCCTTCCGATTTTCAAACCGCGATTGGAGCGAATGGCCATTAACCACGGAAAAGTTTGTTCATTGGCTTAACAACATAGACCCAAAGGAGGAAATTGTAAACCTATTCATGGACTACGAAACCTTTGGCGAACACCAATGGGCCGAAACCGGGATTTTCGATTTTATGCGTGCTCTACCCGGCAGGGTTTTCAGCAGTTCAAACTTCGAATTCCTAACCCCTTCGGAGGCTGCCGACAAACATCAACCAATTGCTTTGCTTCATGTTCCATATCCAATATCCTGGGCCGATGAGGAACGCGACCTTACCGCATGGCTTGGCAATGAGCTACAGGATGAGGCTTTCAATCACCTCTACTCGCTTTCCGATAAGATTGACAAGTTGGATGATGCCGATTTAAAACGCGATTGGTTATATCTACAAACAAGCGACCATTTCTACTATATGTGTACCAAATGGTTCAGCGATGGCGATGTGCACAAGTACTTCAATCCATACGACACTCCTTACGACGCTTTCATCAACTTTATGAATGTACTTAGCGATTTTACTATCCGATTAAAATCTAAGATACTTGAGGTAAACTACTTTGCAAATACAAAAGTTGATTTAGAGGAGATAGATATCCTAATTCAACTTTATAAGCAAAAAATGCTTGAGTTAGTCAAAATCAAAGGAGGTGAAATCATTAATGGCAACGGAAATGGCTTTGCCAAAAACTCCGAGGAAGTTGCAGAAGTCAAGAAAACACAGCAAAAAACCGGGACAAAGACTAAACAGTCAAAAACGTCTAAATCCGTAAAGGCTAAGGCTGTGAATAAGGGAAAGGCAACATCTGCAAAGGCAAGCGTGAGCAAAGCAAAATCGACTAAAACAAAATCTGTAACAGAGAAAGCAAAGCCGACAGCAACCAAGCCTGTTAAGAAAAAACCTGACTCAAAGGTTGAGAGTAAATCGAAAACAACAAAAGGAACGGTGCAAAAATTGGCTAGTAAAACAAAGAAAGCAAAGTGATGTATTGCAAACAATAAAAAACAATGGATATGAAGGATAAACTATTAAAACCCGATTACCTATTCGAGGTTAGCTGGGAAGTTTGCAACAAAGTGGGGGGAATTCACACAGTAATATCCACCAAAGCGTTGAGTATTGAGAACGAACTCAAGAATAACTACATACTTATTGGCCCCGACGTTATTAAAGATACCGAGGTTAATCCAGAATTTTTGGAGGATACAGCCCTTTTTGCAT
>CAZTVY010000198.1:0-5472 GCA_964617235.1 uncultured Rikenellaceae bacterium
TGTCGAGAATTTGTTCGCCGGGCTTTTCGTGCTCCTTGAAAAGTTTCCCCTGAATAATCATTTTGTCCACCAAGGTGGTCTTCCCATGGTCCACGTGCGCTATAATCGCAATATTTCTTATCCCCTGCATTGAGTAATTTTTTGAGGGCGCAAAGGTACAGCTAATTATTCATTTTTAAGTAATAGTTAACAGCTTTTAAGAAAACTTTTTGAGGAAAAGATTTTGAGAATAAATGAATTAGAATGTGTGAAGCAAAAACAACCCCTATATCTAATAAGGGTTGTTTCTAAAACCTTTCGACACCAGAGGTTTAAAAATAACTACTACCATCGAAGCAATGTGTACAAAGGTTCTCCTTTGGAACACCAATGACTTCAACCAAATCGTTCAGTTTTTGAAACTTCAAAGTGGTGAGATTTAGGTTTTTACGAATTTGCTCAACCATTGCAGCATAATTTCCGTTACTGGTGTCGGAGTAATTCGTCATATTATGATGCTCAATCCCTGTAAGTTCGAAAACTGCCTTATGGGTGGCTAAATCTAGATTGGAGCGTGAACGGCTAAAATTCAGGAATTCACAGGGATAGGTAAGTGGTGGACAGGCAATTCTCATGTGTACTTCTTTTATTCCGGCTGAATATAGGTCTATCACATTATCCTTTAGTTGTGTTCCGCGAACTATTGAGTCGTCGAGGAATATTCCTCGTTTATTTTTGATTAATGCAGTATTGGGAATCAGCTTCATTTTTGCAACCAAATCGCGCATTTGCTGATTTTGTGGCATAAAGCTGCGGGGCCAAGTTGGCGTGTACTTGGCGTATGGACGCATATGGGGAATACCCCTCTGATTACTATAGCCAATGGCGTGGCCAACACCTGAATCGGGAATGCCAGCAACAAAATCGGCCTCAACATCGTCCTTTTTTGCAATTGCTGCTCCGCAATTATACCTAGACACATCCACATTTATTCCTTCGTAGAACGACGGCGGGTAGCCGTAATAAACCCAAAGGAATGAGCATACCTGCATTTTGTTGGATGGTTTTCTTAGTTGATAGTGACCATCGGCATTTACCATTACAATTTCGGCTGGGCCAAGGTACTTGTCAATCTCATAATCAAGATTTGAGAACGAACAGGTTTCAAAAGCTACCGCATATGCACCATCCTTTTTCCCGATAATTATTGGAGTACGTCCGAGTTTATCGCGTGCTGCAATAATTCCTTCATTCGTTAAAACCAATAAAGAGCATGAGCCTTTTATTCTGTTGAATACGTTAACAATACCCTCCTCAAAAGTTTCTCCCTCCGATATTAGCATGCCAACCAATTCAGTGGGATTTACACCACCCTGACTAGTTTCTGAAAAGGTGCGATGTTGTTTTATGAAGTACTCCTCGAGCTCTAACAGATTATTGATTTTAGCAACTGTTGCCACAGCAAAACGGCCAAGATGCGATGTTAGCACAATTGGTTGTGCCTCAGTATCGCTTATAATTCCAATGCCGCTGTTTGCGGAGAATCCAGCAATATCGGATTGGAATTTGTTTCGGAAATATCCATCCTCTAAGCTATGAATGGCTCTTTGGAATCCTTTATCCTTAGAGTAAAAAGCAACGCCCGCTCTTTTAGTTCCAAGGTGCGAGTGATAATCGGTGCCGTAAAACACATCTAAAACACAGTCTGTTTTTGATACACATCCAAAAAAGCCGCTCATAATTGTTGTTTTTTACAAGTGATTAATTGATGTGCAAAGGAAATTATATTATTTGGGTTATAGTTGAATTTTAAACAGTAAGTATTAACTAGAAATTAACAATTAGTCAAAGTTTTATTCTAAGACCGCCTTTTTACGAAAGCGTATTAAGAAAAAAATTCCACCCAGAATCTCCTGAGTAGAACACAATAAAAAAGCGCCATTGAGGGGCGCTTTTCGTAAGTTTGATAATTTAAAATGCCTTAGCTCTCTCGCTTTCTACATCCTCTATTGACTTTGCCAACGGTTTCCCAAGAATTCTATGGCCTGTTTCGGTTATCAGGATATCCTCCTCGTTGCGGATTCCTCCAAAGTTCCTGTACTCATTTACCCTATCAAAGTTGATATATTCCTTATTCGTTCCTGTTTGTTCCCATAAATCAATTAGTTCGGGAATAAAGTATATACCGGGCTCAATGGTTAGTACAAATCCCGGTTTAAGTTCGCGACCCAAGCGGAGCGATTTTAATCCAAACTGCTTACTTTTTGGAATACCACAGTAACCAACATACTGTTCGCCCAGGTTCTCCATATCGTGAACATCGAGCCCCATCAGGTGCCCTGTTCCGCAGGGGAAGAATAGGGCGTGCGCTCCATTTGCAACGGCATCGTCGATGTTGCCTTTTGTAAAGCCTAGCGCCTTCATTCCATCGAATATGGTTCGGGCAACCTGCATATGAACATCGCGGAAATGTACGCCGGGCTTAAGCATTTCTATAGCGCCATTATGCGCAGCAAGGGTTATTCGGTATATCTCTTTTTGCTTTTCGGTGAATGTTTTACCAACTGGAAATGTGCTACTCATATCGCCAGCATAGCCCATAGGGGTTTCATAACCTGCATCGAGTAGGAATAGTTGTCCTTCCTTTATGGTGTTTCCGTGATAATGGTTGTGAAGCGTTTGTCCGTTAATAGTAGCAATAATGGGGAAGCTGATTCCTCCGCCAGCGGCAAGAGCAACCTCGTGAACCTTTGCTGCAATCTGTGCCTCAGTCATTCCTGGTTTAGCATAACGCATTGCGGCTTGGTGCATTTCAGCGGTCATTGAAACGGCGTGCCCAAGTTCAACAATCTCCTCGGCCGACTTAATGTTTCGTTGTTCGCCCACAGCCGTAATAAACTCAACGCTTGCTTTGGTTTTAGCCTCAGCCGGACTGATTCCAAGGAATCGCATCAACTTAAATAAATGTTCCGGACGGTATGGCGGTAAATATTGAACAGTTCCTCGGGGGTAGTGATATAGTTTCTCAGAGAAATCTGCAACGGAGCCTGTATTTTCCACACCAACAGTGGCGGCCATCTCCTTGATGGTTGGCTGTGAGCCCATCCACACAATGCTATCGATGGTGAAATCATCACCGAAAATATAATCGTTGCCACTTTCAATTTCCATTACGGCATAAAGCCCCGGTTTATTGATTCCGAAATAGTACAGAAATGTGCTATCCTGACGGAAATGGTATGTATTATCCTCGTAGTTCATACCAACCTCGTCGTTTCCAAAGAACAGTAGTACTCCGGATTTAAACTGTGCCCTAAGCTGATTGCGGCGGTTGATGTAGGTTTGTTTGCTAAACATAGTGGGTTGGTTTTATTATAATTCAAGGAGTGATGGAGAAATGGAGTAATGGACTATTAGTCTTCATTCCTCCAATACTCCATTATTATTTAATCTTATACTCTTTTGGATGCTCAACTCCAAGCAAATGCTTCACAAAGAAATCCCAGCGTTTGCGCAGAAAGTACTTGTTCCAATAGCATGTGTCGTGATTATCGTTTGGTAAAACAATAAACTCAAAATCCTTATTGGCCTTGGTTAGCTCGCCAGCAAGTTTGTATGTGGCCGAAGGGTTCACATTATTATCCAAATCGCCTGTTACAATCATTAAATGTCCCTGTAACTTGCTCGCATTGGTAACATTGGATTGATTGTGATACTGGGTATCTACTGGAAATCCTTGGTATAGTTCAGGCCACCATATTTTCTCCATTCTATGGTCGTGGTCAGCTGCAGACGATACCCCAACTTTATAAAAATTGGGAAATAGGAGTAACGCTCTAGTAGCATCGTAACCTCCGGCTGAATGACCATAAATACCAACTCTGTCGGCATCGATATACGAGTACTTCTCGGCAAGTTTCTTAATTACATAAACGTGGTCAACTAGTCCATAACCAAGTTTAGCATACGAAACATCGTGAAACTCTTTTGAACGGTAGGCGCTACCACGTCCATCGATGTTTACCACCACAAAACCCAACTCTGCCAACGATAAATCCATATTTAACACGCTGCGCGAGAAATTTTTTGGAGCGCGAATGGTGTGTGGACCAGAGTAAGTTCCATCAATTACAGGGTACTTTTTATTGGGGTCGAAATTGGTGGGTTTGATAATTGTTCCGTAAAGCATAGTCTTGCCATCATCGGCAAGCATACTGAACGTTTCGGCGGGTTTCCATCCCATCTTCACCAAATCATCAATATCAGTCTTTTCAACACTCATAAGCGTTTTGCCATCTTTCAAATTTCGAACAACTGCAATATTTGGGTCTTTATGCGATGAGTAGTTGTCAACAAAGAATTTTTTATCGGGTGATATTCTAATATCGTGGGTTGCCTCCTCGGGTGTTAGGAGTTTTTGGTTTTTACCATCGATGTTTATTGAGTAGAGATATTTTTGGTAAGGGTCCCTGTTTGGGTCAACTCCGCCAGCTAAAAACCAAATATTTCCGGTTTTCTTATCGATATGCTCAATACCATAAACGTAAAAATTGCCCTTGGTTATTTGGTTTTTGATTTTACCTGTCGACAGGTCGTAGCGGTAAAGGTGGCTCCAACCATCCTGCTCCGAACGCCAAATAAATTCAGTTTTATCGTAAATCAGCTCAAATGTTTCGGTGTATAAATCGACAAAAGTTTTTGGGTACGATTCAACCAAAACAGAACGTGTTTTCCCAGTTTCCAAATCAATCTCAAACAGTTCACGCGTTTTGTAGCCACGATAATACTTGATGTGGTATGCCTTGGGACAACCATCAAAGGTGTAAAATCCTGTTCCCAGAAATGCAGGGTTCGAAGGTAAATCTATTCTTACTCCATTCTTATTGGCAACATCGAAAAGGTAAAAATCGGCCATTGTAACTACTGAATCACCTGCAAGTTCCCTTTCGTAAGACACTATTTCGGATTGATATCCCTCCACATCAGTTTTGTACATCAGCAAACGGCGGGTATTCCGTCTATCGAACTTTGGAACGATTAGTTTTTTAGAGTCATTGCTCCAATAAGCCTCAATGGTGTAATCATTCTTTTCGCCTTTACTATCGTTGCGGGTAAAATACCAACTAAGATTATGGCCGTACCCATTCTCGGGAGAACCATCGGTAGTAAGTTGAAACTCTTCTGCTGAATTTTTATTCTTTAGGTAGATATTTCCATCCTTAATAAACGCAATCCACATTCCATCGGGCGATAACGATTCCTTATCGGTTAACGAAGGCTCGTTAACTTTTCGAAGTAGTGAGTTCTTTGCAGGATTATAAATCCATTGAGTTTCTTTTGTCCAAAAGGTAAACTCATCCTTCCCCAAAAATTCAGCTCGACTAATTGGAAGCTCATAGGGTTTAACCTCCTCCTTAAGGCTATCGGTTAGTAATACTGCCAACTTTGAATGGTCAAATGCAGCAGATTTCTGCTTTGTAGTGAGATTAACCT
>CAZTVY010000199.1:0-5411 GCA_964617235.1 uncultured Rikenellaceae bacterium
GTCTTCATTTCGTTGCTTCTTCTGTTCTTTGTAATGATTGGAGTAATTGGTGCAATGGTTTCGGCTGGAGATAAAGCAACCGAAGTTAAAGAAAACTCAATACTTTATGTTGATTTTAACCAAGAAATCGTTGACCGTGCAAGCGATAATCCTTTCAAAGGGTTCGATTTTATGTCGATGCAGCCACAAAGCAGCATGGGACTTAATAAAATTCTTAAAGCAATTGCCGAAGCCAAGGAAGACCCAAATATTAAGGGTATTTTCATGGAAATTGACGCTGTTGGAGCAGGCGCTGCAACCACGGAGGAAATCCGCGATGCGCTAATCGATTTTAAAACTTCAGGAAAATTCATTATTAGCTATAGCGATACTTACAGCCAAAAAGCATACTACCTAGCCACTGTATCAGACAAAGTTTACTTAAACCCAGAAGGTATGGTTGAGTGGATGGGATTACGTTCCGAAATTATGTTCTTCAAAGGTGCTTTAGAAAAATTAGGTGTTGAACCTCAAATTCTTCGTCACGGTAAATTTAAAAGTGCCGTTGAACCTTTTATGCTCGACAAAATGAGCCCTGAGAACCGTGAGCAAACTTTAACTTACATGGGTTCAATCTGGAACCATTGGGTTGATGGTATTTCTAAAGCACGTAACATTTCTGTTGAAGAATTGAACCGTTTAGCCAACGATATGGAGATTTTCAATGGAAAATCTTGCATCGATAATAAATTGGTTGACAGTTTAATTTACAAAGACCAACTTATTGACAAACTAAAAGGACTAACCGAAACTCCAGAGAAAGAAGACCTTAAAACTGTCACATTAGCACAATACTTCAAAGTTCCTGCTAAAAAGGCAAAATTCTCCAAGGATAAAATTGCTGTTATCTACGCACAAGGCGAAATTGGTATGGGCGAAGGTAGCGAAGATGCTATTGGTTCCGATGGAATTTCGCGCGCAATCCGCAAAGCACGCCGCGATAGCACAATTAAAGCTATTGTATTCCGCGTTAACTCTCCTGGTGGTAGCGCTTTAGCATCAGAGGTTATTTGGCGCGAGGTTGAACTGGCCAACAAGGTAAAACCTGTTATTGTATCGATGGGCGATGTTGCTGCATCGGGTGGTTACTACATTGCAGCTCCTGCAACTACAATTATGGCTAGCCCAACAACAATTACTGGTTCAATTGGTGTATTTGGTCTATTCTTCAACTTACAAAATGTAATGAATAAGAAATTGGGTATCAACGTAGATGTTGTTAAAACCAACGACCACGCTGACTTTTTCAGCCAATTCCGCCCAATGACAGCAGAGGAAAAAGCTGTTGGACAAAAATTCATTGAGGAAACCTACCAAACATTCATCGGTCACGTTGCCGAAGGTCGTAGTTTAGCCGTTGAGAAAGTTGACGAGATTGGACAAGGTAGAGTATGGAGCGGTGTTAACGCAAAGGATATCAAACTTGTTGATGAGTTCGGAGGTTTGAATGCTGCTATTAAACTTGCTGCTGAAAAAGCAAAGGTTGAAAAATACCGTTTGGTAGAGCTTCCTGAGCAAAAAGACCCATTCCAAGAAATAATCAAAGGAATGACTGGCGAAGCAAAAGCTTTCTTCCTAAAGGATGAACTTGGTGTTACATACAAGCATTACAATAGAATTAAGAGTATGCTTAACAACCAAGGTGTTCAGGCACGTATTCCTTACGATGTTGAAGTATACTAATTAGTGACAGGTGACGGGTGATTGGTGACAGTGTCATTAATCACTAGTCACTCAAATAATTAAAGTATTTTTTGTTACTTTGTCATCCGAAGCGAACCTTCGGATGATTTTTTTTACAATATGGAAACACTTAGATACTTACTTTTACCATTTGCACTGCTTTACTGGATACCAGTAAAAATCAGAAATTTTTTGTTCGACATAAACCTACTAAAAGGGTATAGCCCCGATATTCCGACAATTTGTGTTGGAAATATAACCGTTGGAGGAACTGGTAAAACGCCACACTCCGAGTATCTTATCGAATTGCTTCAAAATAAATATCAAGTCGGACTACTGAGTCGTGGTTACAAACGCAAAACCAAAGGTTTTAAGTTGGCTGAAACAACCTCAACAGCCAATGAAGTTGGCGACGAACCCCTGCAAATCAAACTTAAATACCCAAATACAATAGTTGCTGTTGATGAGGATAGAGTAAATGGCACCAATGAGTTGGCCTACAACTTCCCCGAAATGAACGTTCTCCTACTCGACGATGCATTTCAGCACCGATACATCAAACCAGGGTTATCGCTTCTTCTAACCAATTACAACAACCTAATTACCCGCGATTTTTTTCTGCCAGCAGGCAGATTGCGCGATAGCATTTCGGAGAAACGTAGAGCCGATATTATAATTGTCACAAAATGTCCAGAGAACCTGTCGAATCAAGAAATGGACAAAATTCGTGGCGAACTGCGATTGAATGCAAAGCAGAACACCTACTTTACAACCGTCGAGTACGGTGAGGTTATGCCAATTTTTGCTGATGAATCAAATGAAATTAGGCCGAACAACTCCCAAAAAGTATTCGCCATTGCAGGAATAGCAAATCCAGAGCCATTTTACAGCTATCTTGTAAAAAACTTCCAAATTGAGGGCAAAAGAAGCTACACTGACCATCATCACTTTTCAGAAAAAGAAATTCAACTTATCTTTGAAAAATGTTCAGATGAAACCTTGGTAGTAACAACCGAAAAGGATGCAGCAAGAATAAGATGCCTAAACCTAAGCGCAGACCTTAAACAACGGCTGTTTTATCTATCAATTAAAATCAAGTTTTTGAACAATAATGCTGAAAAATTTAATAAACAAATAATAGACTATGTTGGACAAAATTAACCAAACGGTAGCCTACATCAAAGGAAAGGTAACCATTACACCCGAAGTTGGAATTATTCTAGGCACAGGACTTGGTGGGTTAGTTCGTGAAATCGAAAAGCAGGAAATAATCGACTATAAGGACATTCCTAATTTCCCAGTATCAACTGTTGAAGGGCACTCTGGCCGTTTAATATTTGGATATCTAGGTGGAAAGCAGGTTGTTGCAATGCAAGGTCGTTTCCATTTCTACGAGGGTTATGATATGAAACAGGTAACATTCCCTGTTCGTGTTATGAAATTCCTCGGAATTAATCAACTATTCGTTTCTAACGCAAGCGGTGGTGTTAATCCTGATTTTGAGATTGGCGATTTAATGATTATCAACGACCACATCAACCTAATGCCAAATCCACTTATTGGACCAAACATTAGCGAGTTAGGGCCACGCTTCCCCGATATGCACAAAACCTACGATCCAGCATTAATGGCCTTGGCAAAAGAGGTTGCGGCTGCTAATGGAATTAAACTACAGCAGGGTTGCTACGTTGGAACAACAGGTCCAACTTTCGAAACTCCAAAGGAGTACGTTTATTTCAGAATTATTGGTGGTGATACTGTTGGTATGTCAACCGTTCCAGAGGTTATTGTTGCACGCCATATGAATATGCCTGTGTTCGCAATGTCAATCATTACAGACTTGGGCGTTCCTGGAAAAATTGTAGAGGTATCGCACGAAGAGGTGCAAAAGGTTGGCGCAATGGCCGAACAGAAAATGACACTTATAATGAAGCAAATGCTTACTAAACTATAAATTGAAAAGGGGATTTAAATCCCCTTTTTCTTTTATATTCCTCCCTGAATTATCACCTTAATTGTTTTTGATAAATCCTCCGGATTTAAATGGTCGGCATCAACAACAATCTGAGCCTTTTCGTAAAACTTTTTGCGCTCGTCGAGAACTCTAATGATATAATCGTTTAGCTCCTCCTTGGTCTTTCCCCAAAGTAATGGTCTTTTAATTTTAGCATGAATTAGGCGCGAAACAAGAGAAGAAACCTCCATTCGTAGATAAACAGTCATTCCTGTTCTATTCATAAAATCGATGCTATTGTAAAAGCACGATGTACCACCACCCGACGATACTACAAAATCGCCAGCGAACGATGCAACCTCCTTTAGCGCTTCCTGTTCTATTATACGGAAGTAATCCTCTCCATTTATCTCGAAAATCTGTTTTATGGTTTTGCGGTGCTTAGTCTCGATGTACTCATCTAAATCGATAAATTTATAGCCAAGGGCAGATGATAACTCCTTCCCCACCGTGGTTTTACCACTAGCCATAAAACCTATAAGGTAAACTTTCATTTTAACAACGCTAAAAATAAATGCTTTAGCTAAATTAATTATTTTTTAGGGTTTTAAAACCCTTTACTTTTGAATAAACTAAAAACGACCCTTTCGGGTCGTTTAGTTTTTACATCTCCAAACTCATCTGCTCGGCTGTAGAATCATCTATGGGAGTGGATTCATCTGAAGGAACTTCTGCCACCTCCTCCTCTTCCTGAAAAGCGGATGCTTCCTTTTCCAAGGGTTCTACAAACTCAACCTTTTTAATATCGTATGTCGACAGTCGCTTACCTTTCGCTTTGTGGCCTTTTACTGCAATGAATGCATCAACATCAACCGTTTCCTTGTCGCGACTGGAGTGCTTGCCACCAAACTTAATTTCAAGGCAAGGGTATAAATCGCTGTTTAAACTAACTAGGTAGGATTTATCATCCTCAGGGATGAATATTTGTGTTTTCTCGGAGTAATCGAAACGGAATCGCTTCAGGTAAAACATTTTCTGCTCACCATCGAAATAAACCGCTGAGAATATCTTGTCGGCATCGTACTTCTCCACAACTAAAGGTTGAGTATCGAAACGAAGAGAATATTCCGTACCTGCAAGGAAGTAGGTGCCATCGTTATTTACAATTAGGATTTTCTCACCAAGAGCAAATTCACCCAGCAAAATTCCTTTGCATTCGTGGTTTAACCTAAGCACCTCATCGTCGAACCAAACTTTTACTCCTTCAACTGCGCCAGCCATTTTCTCCTTCATCTGAAGTTTATGGATTGCGTAGCGAGTAAAGATATTCCCTTGCGAGCTGCGTCCCTTAACCCCAATTTGACTGAAATCTAACTCAAGTATCAAATTACGTAAACGAGGGCGTGGTTTTAGGAATACCTTCAAAATCTCGGTTTCGCCATTTGGATTTGCGCTGAAGTAAAGTATCTGCGAGCCAGGCGTTCCTTTGGTTATATCGTACTCCTTATCGCGGGTTGTTCCAGTAACGGCGCAGCGTTTCATCATAATATCGCCGTTAAGCCCATCGCGATAAAGCACGTTGTAAGTTGTTCGTGTATCGTTCTTTTTATAAACCGCCACGTGCTGTATATCCTTACCCACGAATGCTTTCTCCTGCACCTTCTGGATAAAGTATTTTCCGTTCTTAAGGAAAACAATTATATCGTCGATATCGGAGCAATCCGAAACAAACTCA
>CAZTVY010000200.1:0-5406 GCA_964617235.1 uncultured Rikenellaceae bacterium
CTTCCGATCTGCCATTGAATCTTCTGATTGCTTCGGTTGCCTCCAAACCAGTCAGTTCCGGCATTTTAATATCCATTAAAATCAAATCGATATCAGGGTTCTTTAGAATAATATCAACAGCCCTTTGCCCGTTACTCGCCTGAAAAATTGTAAAGTCCAAATTTCCCAGCATTAAAGTTAACAACATGCTCGAGGCAGAGTCGTCCTCGGCAACTAAGACTTTTAACTTTGGTAAATTCGGTTTTGACAACTTAAGTTCCGCGTTTGTTTTCTTTTCTGGAACGAACTGTTGCTGAACAGCAGGAATTGTAAAATGGAAAACAGAACCAACATGCACCTCACTCTCAACCCAAATTTTGCCACCAAGCATTTCAACAAATGCTTTAGTAATTGATAATCCCAACCCTGCTCCTTGGTAGGCTCTTTTATCGCTAATATCGGCCTGAACAAATCTCTCAAAAATAGCCTGTTGTCGGTCTTTGGGAATGCCAACACCTGTATCTCTAACCAAAAACTCAAAATCTTTGTCTTTACAAAAGTACTCTACCTCAACAACTCCTGTATCCGTAAATTTTATAGCATTCTTAATAAGGTTAGTAAGAATTGCGTAGATTTTTTCGCCATCGGTATTAATTATTGAACTCTCTGCACAAACTCCTTTTTTTAGTAAAAATGCCAGCCCTTTGCGCTCGGCTTCGGGTTTAAAGAAATCAAAAAGATATTTCAACTGCTCATCGATATTAGTTGGTGCAATTTTCAACTTCATTTGCCCCGACTCAATCTTAGATATATCAATGATATCATTAATGATATTCAATAACCTAAAACCACTTTTTTCAATAATGTTAATGTACTCGCGCTGCTCCTCAATGGTTCCCTTTGCTTGCTTAAGCAGACTAGTAAAGCCAAGAATACCATTCATTGGGGTTCTAATCTCATGGCTCATATTTGCTAGGAACGCCGATTTTAGCCTATCGCTCTCCTCTGCTTTTTCCTTTGCGTTAATAAGTTCCAGCTCAAACTCTTTCATTGTAGTAATATCGCGAACATTTACCACAACAGCATTAATTAGAGGATTATCGAGGAAGTTCTGACCAACCGCTTCGTACCAAATATATTCTTTGGTCTTATGCTTATGTCTATACTGAACCCTAATTACTTCATCCTTTTTAGATAGCACCTCGCTCCATGCTTTCAATACAATATCTAAATCATCTGGATAAATAACATTCTGAATTGGCCCTAGTAGTTCGTCCAAACTAAAGCCTGTAGCCCGAACAGCAGCATCGCTTACATAGAACTGCTCTCCCATTTCATTCACAAGCACGTAGGTATCGCTGGAATTCTTAAGCATCAACCTAAGTTTTTCCTCGCTTTTTTCAACTAATCTCTTTGCTTTATAAAGTTCCTCGTTGGTTTGAAGTAACTCCTCGTTTAAGGCTAGGTATTCCTCGTTTTGCTCCTTTAACGCTTGTTCGTTCTTTTTCCTATCCGTAATATCCTGAATAATACCAACTCCACCAACTAGTTTTTGATTTGTATAAATGGGAGCGAAAAGAACTTGAACAGGTGTTGTTTTATTGGCAGTAGTGGAATGATAATAATCCTCATAATGTCCCAAACCTCCAGACAAAGAGATTTCTAATGCCTCCACAATTTTTTTATCGGGTAGTCTTAGCATATAAAGGCCTTCCAAGGCTTGCTTTGAAGATCCAATTATTCTAACAAACTCCTCGTTGCAAGAAATTATTTGACCATTGCTATCATAATGTATCAAACCTAAGGGAGCATTCTCAAACACTAATCGATATTTGGCTTCACTCTCCTCTGCCGCCTCTTTAGCTCGAATTAGGTCCAGTTCTGTTTGTTTCCTTGAAGTTATATCTCTGTTTACAAAAAGAATTCCAGTGGGATTATTGCTGGCATCGTGCAGTACATTTGCGTTGGATTCGCAGTAAAAGGCTGAACCATCTTTCCGGACCATAAGGTATTCCGCAGCACCTGTTAAATTTCCTTTTAGCATCTCAGAGATTAAATAGGATGCTTTCCCCCTATATGCTTCATCCACAAATTCCAAAACGTTTCTTCCAATAATTTCCTCTGAAGAACTATACCCCCAAAGGGACACAATTTGATTAGTTACAAATTGTACAGTTCCATCGAGTGCCGTTATAGCAATTCCATCGGGCGATGTTTCAATTATGGTTTTTAGTTTACGTTCGCTTTCAACAAGCGTTTTTTCAAAAGCCTTTCTTTCGCTGATATCTCGCATAAACGATTGGTAAGTTCCATTGGGCATCTTTCGCGATGTCATTTCAACAATCACAGTAGACCCTTCTTTTCGAATAATCTCTCTCTCTGCCAAAATAATCTCGCCCTTATCTAGCAAATCGTACCTTAATGGTTTTTTATTTAACTCCGACGAAGAAAATAATTGCCTCATATTCATCTTAAGCAATTCTGCAGAAGAGTAACCAGTAAATGACATTGCACGTTTATTTGCCATAATAAAATTCCCGCTGGAATCACCTTGAAAAAAAGCATCGGGAGCCAACTCTAAGAGTAAACGGTAATTCTCCTCACTTTCTCGGAGTGCCTTTTCTGTGTTTTTCCTCTCAGAGATGTTTTGATGCATTAGCACAAACCGTTCAGGCACTCCTTGCACATCAAACAAGGGAAATGCTAACATTCTAATCCATACAGGGGTATCAGGAATACTAGACTCTACCTCGTGTGCATTGTAGCATAAATCAGGAAATCGAACAGATTCTCCATTCTTTAATTTTTCAAATAGGTAATCATACTTTAATTCCTTTATCTGTATATCATCAAAAATTGAGTAGTTCTTTGGTGGTACAGCTCCAAATAACGATCTGAATGACTCATTCACAACAAGGGTATATCCATCTTTATCAACTATCTGCAACGATATCGGATTATACTCAATTATATCGCGAATTTGCTTTATGGTCAGATTTTGCTCTTCAACCTTTTTTTGATGAATTTGCTTTAACAATTCATATTCGAGTTGCAACCGTTCCAACTCTTCTATGAGTTGTTCCTTCGATTTATCCTTCATATCCATAGAGCCGAATCTTAATCTACAATTAGTAATCAGAGCGTTAGTGCTATCTATTAATCCAAATTAAATTAATATTGCATTTCACAATTTATTTATTTTTCTCGACATACAACATTGGTTTCATCTGTTAAATTTTGCCATACAAAACGTTGTTATTATTCTTTTACGCACAACTTTTTGCTAATATAGAAGGAGCAGTGTTTTAATCGCTGTTTTTAGAGTACGTTACTACATGGAAACTTTACAATTTAATGTTTGACCAAAAAGAATTAAATTTGCACCTCAAATTATCAAATAAGATGAATAACCGTAGAGTTAGAGTTCGTTTTGCCCCAAGTCCAACTGGGCCATTGCATATTGGCGGTGTTAGAACCGCGCTATTCAACTACTTTTTTGCCCGTAAACATGGTGGCGATTTTATACTTAGAATTGAGGATACCGACTCGCAACGTTTTGTGCCTGGCGCAGAGGAGTATATTAACGAGAGTTTACGCTGGTGTGGAATTAAGATAGATGAGGGTGTAAAGGAGGGTGGACCACATGCACCATACCGTCAAAGCGAGCGTAAACCAATTTACAAGCAGTACGCCGATAGGTTGGTGGAGTGTGGAAATGCATACATTGCATTCGATGCTCCCGATGTTTTGGATAAACTCCGCACCGATGCCGAGGCAAAAGGCGAAGCCTTCATATACAACTATACAATCCGTGAAAAAATGGAAACTTCGCTTGTACTTTCGGCAAGTGAAGTTAAGCAGCGAATTGAACGAGGCGACCAGTGGGTTGTGCGTTTTAAAATGCCCGAAAATGAAGAGGTTGTGATGCAGGATTTAATTCGCGGAGAAGTTCGTGTAAACACATCAACGCTCGACGATAAGGTACTTTTCAAAAGCAGCGATATGCTCCCCACATACCATTTGGCAAACGTTACTGACGATTACCTAATGGAAATCTCGCACGTAATTCGTGGTGAAGAGTGGTTGCCTTCGTTACCATTGCATGTGTTGCTATACCGTGCCTTTGGTTGGGAGGATAAGATGCCTTTGTTTGCACATCTTCCTTTGTTGCTTAAGCCAACAGGAAATGGAAAACTCAGCAAGCGCGATGGCGACAAAATGGGATTCCCCGTATTCCCACTTCTTTGGAAAACAGGCGAAAATGAAATTTCGAGGGGTTACCGCGAGGATGGTTATTTTCCCGAAGCATTCGTAAATCTTCTTGCACTTTTGGGCTGGAATTCTGGCACAGAGCAGGAATTGTTCTCAATGGACGAGTTAATCCAACTATTCAGCATTGAGCGTGTAAATAAATCGGGAGCCCGATTCGACCCCGAAAAGGCAAAGTGGTTCAACCACCAATATTTAATACGTAAAACCGATAAAGAGTTGGCAGAAATGTTTTTGCCAATACTTGAGCAGTACAATTTTGATGTTCCTTTCGAAAAGTTAGTGCGCATTGTTGGTTTGGTTAAGGAACGCTTAACTTTTGTACATGAGATTTGGGAACAAACCAACTTCTTCTTTGAGCGTCCCCTGGAGTACGATCAACAAACCGTTGCAAAATTCTGGAAAGAGGATACTGCAGCAATTATGAATGAAGTTACCGATGTTGTTAGTGGCATTGAGAAATGGGATGTTCAAACCATTGAGCATTCAATAAAGGAGTTCATAAACGCCAAAAGTTACGGAATGGGCAAGGTGATGAATGCTGTAAGGCTTAGCCTTGTTGGTGCATCAAAAGGTCCAGGCGTTGCCGATATTTGCGAGGTTTTAGGAAAAGAAGAAACCATTCAACGCTTTAAACAGGCGGTTGCAATACTTGGAAAGTAATTGAACCTTTTTAAACTTTTAGTGTTACTTTATTCATTACATTTGTAACGATGAAAAGATACCAAAATATAGCTTGTTGTACCTGTTGTTGTCAAGGAAATACTTGGCCGCAAGGGGCATTGTTATGTTTAGGATAAATCTATTGAGTAGATACTAATACAATCAAACATAACCCTTCCGGCATCCGGAAGGGTTTTTTATTTTCAATTTAAACACTATACCGTATGAACTTTTTGAAATTTAGACTTAAAAACAGATACAACATAAAGGTAGAAGTCGAGGAATTTTCCCAACTTGTGCTAATGCATATTTTTCCTGAAATGCTTAACCGAAGAACGTTTAGGGTTCGTTCAAGCGAGGTCTATAAAAGGCTTAAACAACTTCTTGTAAAGCAAATGAGCGATGGCGTAAAGGCCGACTTTATTGCGAAGCAATTTATAGCAGAACTACCATTGCTGCATAAAGAACTCATTGCCGATGCTCGCTTTATTGCTA
>CAZTVY010000201.1:0-5383 GCA_964617235.1 uncultured Rikenellaceae bacterium
TTATACCTATTTTTTTTTGTTAGGTTTCCTTTTCTTTTGAAAAAATTCTATTTATCACTGTTTTTAAGCAATTGTATCTTCTGCAGAAATCTTATCCACCGCTCTGGCACATCCTGCTTGCTTGCGAGCATATAGTCGTTTGGAGAACAAGGTATGATTAATTTCTTATTCAGTTTTTTTATTGCAGGTAGTTCAAACCACCAGTTATCGGAAAGTTCATTCCTGTAGAAAACTAAATCGACCCCAGGGGTTCCAGAGTTAACAATGAACTTCTTGGTATTATCGTTATTTTCAAGAGAATTCTCCTTGCTCCGCTGTGCAGTTCCCTCAATAAAGTGCCAAACCAACTGTGCTGCAAGTAGGGCCGATTGCCTTGAAGAATCGTTATCGGGTGCATACTCAAAAACTCCAAAGCAGGAAACCCTTTCGCTGGTTCCTGCGTAACGGGTTAACTGACACGCCTCCTCTGCGTAAAGCCCGTTAGGTGAAGGGAATAAGTTTCCTGGAGAATCCGAAGACCGAATTGCCCCCATATCAAAACTTACTATATCAGAATTTCTTAAAGTTGGCTCTACCTCCCTATAGTTTCCTCGAACAAAACCAAGCCTTAACAACTCATAATTTAGGTTTCTTACTTTATCTAATTTATCAGCATCAACAAAATATCCCTGATATCCAATAAAACTAAGATCAAATAGAGATAAAGGATTCTCATCAATCAATTTATTCAGATAATTTAAAGAATGAAAATCTTCGTTGTCGTCATCAATATCTATATGAGAATCGATTATCGACAATGTCAAGAGCCTTTTGCTGCTTTTATACCCTCTGTATATGCTCTCTGTTAATTCTTGATTCCCTCCTAATATAATTAAGGTAACATTCAAGGGTATTAATAGTTCCAGAACATTAACCAATGCCGTATATGTTTGAGCAGGAGTACTTGTTTCCACAATATTACCAGCATCGATAATGTTTCCCTTAATATTTAAAGAGGATAGTGCGTAAAGATATTGTCGAATGGTGTTCGGGGCATTTTGCTTTTGAGGATTTGTGGAGTTTCGACTCTCATTTACACCCAAAACAAAAATGTCTCCCGCTTTAATATCTAAAGATTTATCGTGAAATGAGACAATCTTGCTATGCAAAGAGGCACACCTATTTACCCCCAAAAAGGCGGGGGAAATATTAGCAGGTTCAAGGTAAGCTTTTAGCTCTTCCATGGGTGATTGACTATTTCTTGCCCTTTTTGGCAAATCTCTTAGGCTTTGTTCCCTCTCCTTGATTTTTAATGATTTTCAAGCATTCCTCATAGGCTAGCGCATGGGCATCGGTTCCTTTGGGGATTTTATAGTTTGCCCCGTTATAGGCAATGTAAGGTCCCCACCGTCCATTCAGCACCTGAACTTTCTCCTCATGCTCAAACACCTTAATTAGCTTTTCGCGTTCTTTTTTGCGACCCTCTTCAATTAATTCTACCGCTCTGGCTAAATCAATAGTTAAAGGGTTATCGTCCTTTTTTAAGGAATAGAATTTGGAGTTATGGCGAACATAAGGGCCAAAACGGCCCACACCAATAACTACCTCTTTATCCTCATAGTTACCAATTGTTCTTGGGAGCTTGAATAGCGATAGAGCCTCTTCCAATGTTAGGGTCTCAATAAGTTGCCCCTTTAACAAACTGGCAAATTGCGGCTTAATTTTGTTTGCAGTATCGTTCTCGCCAAGCTGAACAACTGGGCCAAATCGGCCAATTCTTACACTAACGGGCTTTCCGCTTACAGGGTCAACACCTAAAACCCTCTCACCCTTGGTATAATCGGACTCCTTGGTAGTTTTTTCGACTAACTTATGGAATGGCTTGTAGAATTGGTCTATCATTTTAGTCCACTCCATGTTGCCCAAGGCAATTTCGTCGAACTCCTTTTCAACGTTAGCCGTGAAGTTGTAACTAATAATCTCCTTGAAATACTCAAGTAAAAAATCGTTTACAACCATGCCTATATCGCTTGGAAACAGCTTCGATTTTTCTGCACCTGTGTTCTCTGTCTTATCTAATTGGGATATTTTACCATTCTTAAGAACGATTGAGGTGTACTTACGCTCAACGCCTTGTCTGTCTTCCTTTAATACATATCCACGAGCGAGTATTGTTGATATTGTTGGAGCGTAGGTAGATGGACGTCCAATACCCAACTCTTCAAGTTTCTTAACTAGGCTTGCCTCGGTATAGCGTGGTGGACGTTGAGTGAAACGTTCTGTAGCGGCTATTTCTTTAGGGTCAAGCAATTGTCCAGCCTTAACCGAAGGTAGCAAATCCTTTCCGCCTTCCTCAGAATCGTCGTCGGTTGACTCAAAGTAAACCTTGAGGAAACCATCGAAAACAACTACCTCGCCAGTCGCAACGAATTGATGCTCCGATTTTGAAACCTCAATGTTTATAGTGGTTTTTTCCAACTGTGCATCGCTCATTTGCGAAGCAAGGGTTCGTTTCCAAATCAGGTCGTAGAGTTTCTGCTCCGCTGCACTTCCTGGAATTTTAACCTTATCGAAATATGTAGGACGAATGGCCTCGTGTGCTTCCTGAGCACCCTTTGACTTAGTCTTGAACTGACGTAAATGATGATACTTATCGCCAAACTCGCTTACAATGATTTGCTTAGCAGCATCCAGTGCTGTTGCCGAAAGGTTTACAGAGTCTGTTCTCATGTATGTTATGTAACCCGACTCGTATAATTTCTGAGCAATTGTCATTGTTTGCGATACAGAGAAGTTGAACTTTCGGCTAGCCTCCTGCTGCAATGTTGAGGTTGTAAAAGGGGGCGGTGGCGATTTCTTCGTGGGCTTTTTGGTAACATCGAGCACCTTGAAGGTTGCCGTTTTGCAATGCTCAATAAAACGTGTTGCCTCCTTTATGTTCGGCAACTTGCTGGAAAGCTCTGCTTTAATATCAACATCACCCTTAAATAATCCTGTAACCCTAAAAAACGATGATGAGTTAAACGCAATAATTTCTCTTTCCTTCTCTACAATTAACCTTACCGCAACTGATTGAACTCTGCCAGCTGATAATGATGGCTTTACCTTTTTCCAAAGGATTGGGGAAAGTTCAAAACCCACCATGCGATCTAAAATTCTACGCGCTTGCTGAGAGTTAACTAGATTTATATCTATGCCACGAGGATTTTTTATGGCATTCAAAATGGCGTCCTTAGTAATTTCATGGAAGACAATCCTTTTAGTCTTCTTAGGATCCAATTTGAGAACCTCAGCAAGGTGCCATGCAATAGCCTCTCCCTCACGGTCTTCATCGGAAGCCAGCCAAACCTGTTGGGCTTCAGCGGATGCTTTCTTCAACTCATCAACCAACTTCTTTTTATCATCGCTGATAATGTATTCGGGTTTGTAGTTCTTAGCTATTTCAACTCCAAGATTTTTCTTGGAAAGATCGCGGATATGCCCAAAACTAGACTTAACAACAAACTGTTTCCCAAGAAACTTCTCAATTGTTTTAGCTTTGGCAGGTGACTCCACGATAACAAGGTTCTCAATCATACCTTAATTATATTGCGTTCAAAATTTGGCACAAAGTAAAACATTTGACAGATTATCAACAACAAAATATTTAATTATTGTGAAAGCAACGAACATAACATCCGCAATAAATATCTGTTTTTTAGAGTATTACGGTATTATTTTAGCTAAATTAAAAAGATAAAACTATCAGCATAAATATTTCTTAACTTTACGGCTTATTACGAAACCTTCATTAGTATGAAAGTAAAAAACCTTTTGTCCGTCGATAAGTTTCGCCTATGGTTTTGGGGAATCTTTGCATTCATAGGACTTTTTATTATCACTATATTTATTTTGATTGGTGTTGAGTTTTTCGGACCAATGCCCGCATTTGAGGAGTTGGAAAACCCCAAAAGCAATATTGCTACAGAAATTATATCCGAAGATAATGTTGTCTTGGGTAATTTCTATGTGCAAAACAGAACTTTTGTTGATTACAACGAAATTTCACCAAATGTAATAAACGCATTAATCGCTACAGAAGATGCAAGATTCCATTCACACAGCGGGATAGATTTTAGAGGCTTAGGCCGTGTAATGTTCAAAACCGTTCTGTTTGGTAAAAGAACCGCAGGTGGCGGTAGTACAATTACTCAACAGTTGGCAAAGAACCTTTTTCCGCGCGATACTGCCAGCAATAGCGCTGCAATTGTGCGTAAAACAAAACTTGTTATTACCAAGTTTAAGGAGTGGATAACCTCTGTAAAGTTAGAAAGGAACTATACAAAAAAGGAAATTATTGCCATGTACCTCAATGTAGTTGAGTTTGGCAGTAATTCTTACGGTTTGAAATCTGCATCCAAAACCTTCTTCAATACCACCCCCGATTCACTAAAAATCGAAGAAGCGGCTCTTCTTGTTGGAGTCGTTAATGCACCAACACGCTATAGCCCTGTTCGCAATCCTGAACGCTCCATTCAGCGAAGAAACGTTGTTTTGAAGCAAATGGAAAAATATGGATACTTAACCACTCAACAATACGACTCAATATCAAAACTTCCAATCACTTTAAATTATAGCGAGCAGGACCACAATGCTGGTTTAGCAACGTATTTCAGAGAAATGATACGCCTTTTTATGACGGCTAAGCAACCTGAACGTCGTTTCTATTATTCTGCCGATATGTACAGCGAAGATTCTTTGCTTTGGGAAACGAACGCCTTATACGGATGGTGCAGTAAAAATTTAAAACCAGATGGAACACCCTATAACATTTACCGGGATGGTTTAAAGGTTTACACAACAGTAAACTCAAAGATGCAAGAGTATGCAGAAGCATCTCTCAAAGAACATCTAAAAACCGAACTACAACCAACTCTCGATAACGAGATTAAAGCAAGAGGTGGAAGACTTTACTCATCAAAAATAACCACAGAGCAGGCTAACGATATTATATACTCTGCCATGCGCCAAACTGAACGCTATAGACTACTTAGAAATGCCGGTGCAACTAAGGATAGTATTATGGCCAGTTTTAACGAAAAGGTTAGAATGAAGGTCTTTACATGGAAGGGTGAACGCGATACGCTAATGAGTCCTTTAGACTCTATCAAACATTACAAAAAATTCCTACGCTCTAGTTTTATGGCTATGGATCCGCACAATGGGCATATTAAAGCTTATGTTGGTGGACCAGACTTCCGTCATTTTAAGTACGATATGGTTAAACAGGGTAAGCGTCAGGTTGGTTCTACAATAAAGCCATTCCTATATACCCTTGCAATGCAAGAAGGCTATTCTCCTTGCTTAGAGGTTCCTAATGTACCTCTAGGCTATTCTCCTTGCTTAGAGGTTCCTAATGTACCTC
>CAZTVY010000202.1:0-5369 GCA_964617235.1 uncultured Rikenellaceae bacterium
CGATAGTGAAAAATCTCACTTTGAACCTATGACAACTATTTTTTATTACACCCCTACTCCATTTCAATAATTTTTTTAATATTTTTATGTCGATATATTTTTTTGGTAATCAACCCAATAAATATGCTTGCATTTAAAGTTAAACTTCTTCTTAGTTGCTTTGTTGCAATAATTGCGTTGGTAAACCCAATTCAAAAAGTTTTTGTGATAACATCGCTCCAAAATCAGTTCGATGAAGCGAGTACAAGACTAATAGCCATTAAAGCAACAATTACTGCATTTATAATACTGGTGTTTTTTCTTTTGTTGGGCGAAATTGTTTTCAGCTATGCGTTCCACATAGAAATCTACGCATTCCAAATTACCTGTGGAGTAGTACTATTCTATAACGGATTAAATGGTTTGCAGAACGGAATGTTTATTAAAGTTGACAAAAACGTATCGGTAAAGGATATTACAACCGTACCAATTGCAATCCCCATGATTGCAGGACCAGCCACCATAACCGCTGCAGTTACTTTTCCATCCCACTATGGCCATACCAACACTATTGTATCTATTGCTGCAGCACTTGCTATAAATCTTGTATTTATGATTTACGCAAGGCACATTGGAAAATTTTTGACTAGATACAATCTGATGAATCCTCTCGTTAGAATATTCGGTTTAATTGTAGCAACCATTGGAGTACAAATGATACTTAATGGAATATGGACATTTGTAACCGAAATAGTTAAGTTTATCTAATCTTTTAGTTAAACTCCCAAAGCAACTTAAGGGTTTAGTATATTTGCACAGAATAAATTATTGAAATTAAGTGGAAAAGAAAAAGTTTATTGATGTTGAAAACGTTATAGCATCAAAGAGTCCCCGACTTCTCAAGGCCTTACCTCGATTTGTAGTTCGATATCTTAAAAGAATCATCCATCAGGACGAAATAAATAACTTTCTTGATGAACATGGCGACAAGCAGGGTGTTGAATTCATCACCGAGATTCTTAAAATGATGAACGTAACATACACTGTTGAAGGACTAGAGAATATTGAGCCAAACGGACGATATCTTTTTGCATCGAATCATCCACTAGGGGGACTAGATGGAATAATACTAATACATTCCCTTGGCCAGAAATTCCCTGAGGTTAAATTCCCGGTTAACGACCTTCTAATGCATGTCACTCAGCTACACACCGTATTTATCCCTGTAAATAAACATGGAGCACAATCATCCCAAAATGCTCGGATGCTGGAAGATGCCTATGCCTCATCAACACAAATACTGTACTTCCCTGCAGGACTTTGCTCTCGAAAACAGAACGGAAAAATTGAGGATTTGGAGTGGAAAAAGAGTTTTATTACAAAGGCAATTAAACATGAACGCAACATTGTTCCTGTATTTTTTAGTGGGAAAAATTCCCGCTTCTTTTACAATCTTGCTAAGTTAAGAAAATCACTAGGAATCAAGGCAAATATTGAAATGCTATACCTTGTTGATGAGATGTTTAAGCAGAAAGGTAAAAGCATTACAGTTAGAATAGGAAAACCCATTCCATACAACACCTTCGATAACACAAAAAATCCTAACGAATGGGCAAGATGGGTGAAAAATATTGTTTACAATATGCAGCCCAAAAACTAATTTAAGAGTAAATTTGCACCCTAGCATTACATGCAATGAAACACATAATTGAACCAGTGGACAAAAAACTTATTCTGGCGGAGTTAACCCCAGAAAGGTTTGTAAGGCATACCAATAACGCCAATAACGAGCTATACATCTTTACTGCAAAGAATTCTCCAAATTTAATGCGCGAAGTTGGTCGGTTAAGAGAGTTAACCTTTAGGTCGGCGGGCGGAGGTACTGGTTTCGAGGTAGATATTGATGACTACGACACCTGCGAAAATTGCTACAAGCAATTAATTGTATGGGACCCCAAGGAGGAGGAAATTCTCGGAGGATATCGTTTCCACAGTGTAGACCCCACTAAAGGTGAGGAAATTAACCTTTCCACGAAGCATCTATTTAACTTTTCCGAAAAGTTCAAGAATGACTATATGCCCCAAATGATTGAGCTAGGACGATCATTTGTACAACCTAAGTATCAAGCATTAAGTCGTTCTGGAAAGGGGCTTTACGCATTGGATAACCTTTGGGATGGTTTAGGTGCGCTAATCGTTTTAAATCCACACATAAAATACTTCTTCGGAAAAGTAACAATGTACAATACCTACAATGTTGAAGCTCGAAATCTACTTTTCTACTTTTTCGAAAAATATTTCAAGGATAACGAAGGCTTAGTTATTCCTATTAATCCAATAGAGGTTGATTTGGATAGAGCCGCTCTTGCAAAGATATTTACAGGGAACTCCTATAATGAGGATTATAAAATTCTTTCGCAAAAGATACGAGATTTGGGCGAGAAAATTCCTCCGCTTATTAACTCTTACATGAATATCAGCCCATCAATGAAAGTATTTGGAACGGTAATTAACCATGAGTTTGGCGAAGTAGAGGAAACTGGCATACTAATAACAATTCCAGATATTTACCAACACAAAGTTGAGCGACACATTGTCACTTTCATTAAGAAAATCAAGGAAAAATATCATCTAGGCATAAAAAGAAATAAAGAGGACTAGTACGCCCTCTGATTTCGTCCCTCAATAAAGTTGATAAACGAGTTGTTTACAACCCTATTTCCTCCTGGTGTTGGATAGTTTCCAGTAAAATACCAATCGCCTAAATCGTTAGGGCAAGCCTCGTGTAGGTTTTCGATGGATTGGAAAACAATTTTCACCTTGGCTTTCATATCCTTTGGCGTAAGTAGCTGGGCAATCTTATCGGAGATTTGTTCAACTGCGAATGGCTTGTAAATTTCCTTTACGTAATTAATTATTTCCTCTTTGGGAAGATTTTGCTGAGCCTTACACTGCTTGTAAACATGGTTAATAACGCTCTCCTGACCCGTTTCCTTTAACAAATCAATTGCAGCACGGAATGCAACAAAATCGCCAAGCTTCGCCATATCAATTCCATAGCAATCGGGGTAACGAATTTGCGGACACGATGACACTATTACAATCATTGCAGGCTTAAGCCTATCCAGTATTCGAAGAATACTCTCACGCAAAGTTGTTCCTCTTACAATAGAATCGTCAATTACAACAAGGTTATCAACGTTATCCTTTACCAATCCGTAGGTAACATCGTAAACGTGGCCAACAAGGTCTTCCCTTCCCTTGTCCTGAGTGATAAACGTGCGGAGCTTAACGTCCTTAACCGCAATCTTCTCAACCCGCAATCGGAGCGATATAATCTCATCCAAATCCTTCTCGCTTAACGATGAACCTTTCTCCAGAATCATCCTTTTCTTTTCGGTTTTAAGGTAATCCTCGGCTCCTTTAACCATTCCATAGAATGCCGTTTCGGCAGTGTTAGGAATATATGAGAAAACGGTGTTTGCGTGGTCGTAGTTTATTGCTTTTAAAATGGTTGGCGTAAGGAGTTCTCCTAGTTTCTTACGTTCGTTATAAATATCCTTATCGGTACCACGCGAAAAGTAGATGCGCTCGAACGAACACGATTTCCGTGTTTGCGGAATTCGGATTTCCTCGTGGCTCACCTCTCCGTTGCGCTTCATTATAAGCGCATATCCAGGTTTTATCTGATTAACCTCATTTACGTCGATATTCATCACAGTTTGTATAACTGGACGCTCCGATGCAACCACCACTATCTCATCATCTGCATAGTAGAATGCAGGGCGAATTCCCCATGGGTCGCGTACCACAAATGCATCACCATGTCCAATTAAACCAGCCATTGCATAACCTCCGTCAAAATCCTTTGTGGCCGCCTGTAAAACTTTTGATACACTTATATTCTCAGCAATTAACTTGCTAATCTCCATATTGGTAAACCCTTCGTTTTTATACTGACGGAAAAGTTGTTGGTTCTCCTCATCAAGAAAATGTCCAATTTTCTCTAACACGGTAACAGTATCAGAATAATCGCGTGGATGCTGACCTAAGTCGACCAACTTCTTGAAAAGCTCATCCACATTGGTCATATTAAAATTTCCAGCAAGTACCAAAGTACGTGACTTCCAATTATTATCACGCATTACAGGATGAACGTAATCAATTGAATTGTTGCCAAAAGTTCCGTAGCGTAAGTGTCCAAGGTAAAGTTCTCCAGCAAAAGGAATATTTTGCTTTGCAAAAACAGGGTCATTAATTAAATCAGGCTTAGTGGAGTATTTGTTGATGCCCTTATTCACCACATCAAAAATATCCTTAATTGGCGACGATGAGTTTGAGCGTTCCCTGTCGATATACTTTTTTCCTGCCTCCAAATCAAATTTTACGGAAGTTAATCCTGCACCATCCTGCCCACGGTTGTGCTGCTTTTCCATCAATAGGTAAAGCTTATGCAACCCGTATCGCCAGGTGCCATACTTAAGCTGATAGTACTCCAGTGGTTTTAGCAACCTAATTAATGCAATTCCGCATTCGTGTTTGATTTGTTCGCTCATACTATTTCCTTTCAATAAAAAAGGTAGACGATTAATCTACCTGCAATATTACATTCTTTTTCTCGTAAATAGTTCAAATACTATTGGAGAGACGTTTCCTAATTGATAATGGTACCTCCTACTAAACTTGCTAAAATGAAAAGAGCCAATAATAGCCAGACTCACACTTTCATCCTCTCGGATTCTCTTTGATACGGCTATTAACTGCTGAACATCGGTTGTTTTCATACTTCTACTCCAGCGAAGGGAAATTAACCCAGTCGGGTATTATAAATGCTTTGGGGTAATCGATTAACAATTGCTGATAAAATTTCTGAGCACTTTCGCGCGAACGAAAATCGCCCACAGATATTTTCCAGTATGGGTTATCGTAGCTTTGGTAAACCTTCACGCCAGGATACTTCTCCATAAAAACCCGCATCGATTCCTCTGAATTACGCCTAGCGTTTTGGCCTAGTTCAAAGAAAATTCTAATTCTGAAGCCGTGCATCCCTGGATTTTTTGCATTCTGCAACACGTGTAAATCAAGTAAGTTTGCAATCTGAGCGTCCTGTTTAACTAAAACTTTGCCCTGATTTGGCTTACTCTCCTGAAGACGTTTAATGATATTATCAATTTCATTACCACCATTCACCTCCTGAGCAAACAACGTTGCTGCAGAGAATAGCACTAATAATATTGATAGAATTCCTCTCATTTTTACCTTGAAATTGTGCTGCAAATTTAGCAAAATGTTTTGAATGCTAATTATTACCACCCTTATCTCCTACGGACAAGGTGTCGGTTATAACTAGCTTATCCTGTTGCGATTTCATCAAACTATCGAGCGGTTGT
>CAZTVY010000203.1:0-5362 GCA_964617235.1 uncultured Rikenellaceae bacterium
ATCACTATGAATAGAATTAAGCGTGCGTTTTTATCCCTGTTGGTGCTTGCAGGCTTAACTGCAAACGCCCAAATGGATGACCCAATACAATGGAGCGGTTCAGCAAAAAAAGTTGATGGTAACAAGTACGAAATTACTATTAACGCAAAGATTGATGAGGGTTGGCATTTATATGCCACTAAACTTCCTGAGGGTGGTCCACTTCCAACAAGTTTTACTTTTAATGAGCCTAAAGGCTATAAGTTAATTGGCGAAGTTAAAGAACTTACTAAATCGACTACCGAGCACGATGAGGTATTTAACCTTGACCTATCGTACTTTGCTAAAGAGGCAAAGTTCAGCCAAATAGTTGAGTTAACAGGCAGCGAGGCAACCGCTAGCATTGGTGTAGAATACCAAGCCTGCTATGCAGATAAATGTATTTACCTTGAAAAGGATATTAAAGTTGCGCTTAAGGCCGAAACCGAAGTTGCGACAACTACAACTGAGCAAAAAACAGAAGAAACTTCGGTTGTCTCATCAGAAAAAACTGAGATAGAAGTTACATCACCAGGAAAAACCGAAGAGAAAGATTCATCGCTATGGGTATTCTTCTTTATTGCATTTGGAGCAGGGCTACTTGGCCTTTTAACACCTTGTGTATTCCCTATGATTCCTATGACTGTGTCGTTCTTTATGGGAAAACAGCAAAACAAGATGAATGCAATTATAAACGCATTGGTATTTGGCATTTCAATTATTGTGCTTTACACATCGTTGGGATTTATAGTATCGCTATTCAACCTTGGTTCTGATTTTGCCACCACGCTAACATCGCACTGGATAACCAACACAATATTCTTTGTGCTATTCATTGCATTTGCGGCATCGTTCTTTGGTTTATTTGAGATTGTATTACCAGGAAGTCTTGCAAACAAAACCGATAGCAAAGCCGATAAAGGAGGATTCATTGGCTCGTTCTTTATGGCATTAACAACAGTTATTGTTAGTTTATCGTGTGTTGGGCCAATAGTTGGAGCATTGCTAGTGGAAGCTGCCTCAGGACTTGGCGCAAAACCTATCATCGGGATGTTTGGTTTCTCATTGGCATTCTCTATTCCATTCACACTATTCGCAATATTCCCATCGTGGTTGAACTCACTACCACGCTCAGGCGGATGGATGAACTCCGTTAAGGTTGTCCTTGGGTTTATTGTTCTTGCATTCTCATTAAAATTCTTAACCACCATTGACCAATCGTATGGGTTAGATTTCTTAAGCCGCGATATTTTCATTGCAATTTGGATTGTAATTGCTGTACTACTTGGATTCTACCTGTTGGGCAAGTTGAAGTTTGAACTCGACTCAGAGGTTAAGCACGTTAGTGTATTCAGACTATTCCTTGCTATTGCAAGTTTTACCTTTGCAGTCTACCTTATTCCTGGGCTTTTCGGAGCACCATTACAAGCAGTTTCAGGTTTACTTCCTCCACAATCGAGTCAAAAGTTCGATTTAACCAAGAACAATAATCAAGTTATAATAACAGGCTCAAATGTTAGCGTTAACGACAACTCATCGCTTTGCGATGAACCTAAATACGCCGATTTTCTCCACCTACCGCACAACCTACAAGGTTACTTTGATTACGACCAAGCGCTGAAATGCGCAAGAGAAAAAGGCAAACCACTGTTCATTGATTTTGTTGGTCATACCTGTGCTAACTGCAAGGAGATGGAAGCAAAAGTATGGAGCGACCCACGAGTTCTTGAGCGTTTACGCAGAGACTACATAATTGTGGCACTTTATGTTGATGACAGAACTGAACTTCCCGAAAACGAATGGGTAACCTCAAAGCGCGACGGTAAGGTAAAGAAGACTATTGGCAAAAAGAATGCTGATTTTCAGGCAACCCGTTTCAACATGAACGGACAACCATACTACGCATTACTCGACAACAACGAACAAACCCTTGTTGAGCCAAGAGGCTACAACTTGGATATTGAAGAGTTCATTAAGTTCTTGGATAAGGGTGTAGAGGAATTTAAGAAAAGACAATAGGATTTATAAGTTCAACACCTATACGAAAGGCTGCAGAATTGCAGCCTTTTACTTTTATCCATCACATATAATGCTGTCAGGGTTTGAAACCCTTAAAGAGTTATTTTCAATTAATCAGAACCACCACCATCGCCTCCCCCAGAATCAGAGGAGCTATCGCTGCCAGAATCGCCACCCCAGGAGCCTCCTGCCCCGGAGCCACCGAATGAGCCCCCTCCGCCTCCATCAAAAGTATCGGACGAACTATCGGGCATAAACGAACTTCCTGAGTCGTAAAACCCGGAAGAACTGTCGCCAGTACCTCTCCTTCTACTTCTACTTCTGAAAAGAATTAGAAGAAAAACAATGACGACTGCTGCTATTACAATAAAACCAAACATATACGTTGCATTTAATTGATACAATTTACAACTATTTTGCTTTAGATTTATCTCTCCTAAAAAAACGTGAGAAGGCAACAGCAAAAGCAAGTAAGGCCATGAATGCTGATAAACGACCAATATAATCGCCGTTCTTAGCGTAATAGGTTAACTTATTATTAGCATTTATTGTTCCCGAGATAGTTCCTCGCTTCCACCAACCGAGCGACTCAACTATATCGCCACGTTGGTTTATAATTGCTGATATACCGGTATTGGCGGAACGCGCAATTGGCCGACGCATCTCAATGGCTCTAATCCTAGAGAAAGTTAAGTGCTGAACGTAGCCCGGAGTATCGCCCCACCAGCCATCGTTTGTAATTACAAACAAAAGATTTGCGCCATTCTTAACATAATCCGATACATACTCGCCAAAAACCGACTCGTAGCAAATAATTGGACCTACGCCATATTCTCCATTCGAGGATTTGAAAACACCTCTGTTGGGCTGAAAGCCTAAACTACCTGTAATGCCCCCTAAATCAACAGAATACTCTTCTAAAAATCTCATGTACTGAGGATAGGGCATCATTTCAACACCAACCACAAGTTTCGATTTATGGTAAACTGGCAAATTGCTTGTGGAATCAATCTGAATAGCAGCATTAAACCTATCATAATAAAAACCTTCATCATAAGGATACTTGCGCGCTGTTGGAGGAATTACATCGGTTTGAGAGTACAACTTCAACGATGTCATACCTATAATCCACTTCAACCGAGGATTAGCATCAACAAAATATTTAATCCTTAGAATGCTAGGGTTAGTATGAAGTTGTTCCTCCCATAACCTATCGTCAATGGCTGTTTCGGGGCATACAACATAATCGGTGGTACTATCGACTGATTGTTTGGCGAGGTTCAAGATAATCTCCTGCTGCTGCTCATTGGTTAAGCCGCTAAACTTCTCGTTATATGGGTCAATATTGGGTTGTACAACAACCACATTTACAGGATTTGGTCTCTCCTCGTATTTATAAAAGATTGCCAATGAAATAATTGTAGGCACAAGCACTAAAATTGTCAAATCGATAGAATACCAATAAATTCTACCATAGTTTTTCTCGCGCCAAGCGGCAAATAATCCAAGCACAAAAAAGTTTATCACCAAAATCCATAGCGAACCTCCCAGAATACCTGTGTATTCGTACCACTGAATAAGCCAAGTATGATTTCCAATTCCATTACCCAGAGTTAACCAAGGCCAAGCAATTTCTGAATTATGAAAGAACTGCTCGTAGGCAATCCACAGTGTAACAAAGCCAAACATTCCAATAGTTCTACCAGCGTGCTTTCTGATAAAATAGTACCCCACCATTACAAGGGTCATCATAAAAGCTGTTATAAGAAATGCTACTATAGCACCAAAAAGTGTTGCATTATAAATCCACCATACCGACAATGCAGCCCAAGTGAAAAAGGTTACAAACGAAACAAATATCACCTTCCAAAAACCGCTATTGTTATCGAATAGCCTGTCGAGCGCTAACAAAAACGGAACAAATCCAAAAAACACAGTAATACTAGGTAAACACTCGTACCACGAGAGGGCCAACAGCAGACTGCTGAGAATTCCTAGGAATATCGGACGATTAAAAAACTTCAACATACAATTAAAAGCATTTATTTATTTCGTAAATTTTTGGAAATTTGTATTTATGCAAAAACTCCCGTAAAGATAAACTTTTTGCATATCGAGAAGTTATGTATAAATAGTATTTTTGGTTAATAACTACATACAACTCCTTTAAGCAATGAAAAAATATACACCATACGTTGGAGGGGAATTTATTCCAACCAACAACTCGTACAATGTGGTTTGCCCTTGGGATAAGCAGGTTTTTGCTGATGTTGATTTAGCAGGAACTGAACAATTAGAATTGGCCATTGCAAAGGCTGAAAAAGCCAAAGAGTTAATGGCCAACCTGCCATCGTTCAAGAGGTATGAAATACTAATGGATATTGCCTTAAAAATTAAGGAAAGACGAAACGAACTGGCCAATATTCTATCACTAGAAGCAGGCAAACCCTTAAAATTAGCATTAGGTGAGGTTGATAGAGTTATTCAGGTTTTTGTAGTAGCCGCAGAAGAATCGAAACGTCTTCCTTCGGAAGTTATACAAATTGACTGGACACCAGCGGGTGAGGGCAAAGAGGGAATTGTAAAGTATTTCCCAATTGGACTAATCGCAGGGATATCGCCATTTAACTTTCCGCTAAACCTAAGTGTTCACAAAATTGCACCTGCAATAGCATCGGGTTGTCCCATAATACTAAAGCCAGCCCGTTCTACACCTATATCAGCATTAATTCTTGCCGAAATAATTGATACCACAGCATTACCCAAGGGGGCTTTTAGCGTTCTGCCTATGGATAGAGTTGCTGGAAATCAACTTGTAACCGACGAGCGTTTTGCCATGTTATCGTTCACAGGGTCGCCACAAGTGGGCTGGAAAATGAAGAATCAGGCTGGACGAAAAAAGGTTGTACTAGAACTTGGTGGTAACGCAGGGGTTATTGTAACTTCCTCTGCCAACCTTGATATTGCTATTAGCAAATGCGTAACTGGGGCATTTGCTTACTCTGGTCAGGTATGCATTCATACCCAAAGAATTTTCGTTCATACAAGCATCTTCGATAAATTCATTGAAGGATTCGTAGCGAGTACTTCGAAGATGAAGCAAGGCCACCCCTCCGACAGCAAAACCGATATCTCCGCAATGATTGACGAGGAAAATGCAATACGAGTGGAGGAATGGATAAATGAATCGGTAGAGCAGGGTGCCAAAGTACTTTACGGAGGAAAACGCGATGGTTGTTTTGTACAGCCCACAATTATTACAAACACCAAACAGAACATGAAGGTTTGTGCAATGGAGGTTTTTGGCCCAGTAGTTGTGATTGAA